>NZ_JBFRUJ010000004.1:0-6716 GCF_041474575.1 Vibrio sp. 10N.222.51.C5 | reverse complement strand
GAATACTGACTTCAAAACTAATATTTACCGCTCTTTCGAAAAAGAACAGAAACATGTAATTCTAAAGCTATTACCATTCCAACAGAATGGTAATGAATTGACTGTGCCAAATAACCGAAGTTATTTGTATTGGTCACTCAGTTCATTGAAATCAATTTTGATTCCGAAGAATCTGTTTTATCTAACGATAAAACGTTTTGATATTCATCAACGAGTGCCCACACAGATTGATAGGTTTAAATTGTTAAAGAGCGCTAGCGTTTTGTGATTCACATCTCAGTCGCCAGGGGTGCGTACTATACCTGCACCACTTTGAGAGTCAAGGGTTATTTTCAAACTCTTTTTCTCTACCGATTTCGCTGTGTGACTTTCGTCTCACTCCGTGTCGGTGAGGCGGCATTATAGAGAGATTGAGATGGAGCACAAGGGCTTTTTGAAATAAAAGTTTTGTTCGCCTAAAAAGCCACCAGATCCGCATTTTTCGAATAAAAACTAAACATTTGAGACGTATCACAGCAATACATTGGAAAAATGGAAGCCATGAACGTAAGATTCATGTGTCTATTTTGTTAATGGTAGATGCGTCTATTTCGTTTATTAATATGTAGTATTCCGATATGAACTCAAAAAAATCGATGTTGTTAATTGTCGCACTGGCTGTATTAGGCGGCATTGTTTTCTCTCAGGTAGATATATCGCCTGCAATTACCTTTATCCTTGGTGTCTTGGCTTCCGCTTTTGTTGTTAACTTTTCAAGCACCGACTCAAAATCAGATTCAGAACCTAAGGCTTCAACCAAAACACTTTATGTGGGTAACCTTCCATACAAAGCGAACGAATCACATGTACGTGAATTATTCTCAGAGCATGGTGAAGTATTTGCAGTACGTTTAATGAAAGACAAACGTACTGGTAAAAGAAGAGGCTTTGGATTTGTTGTTATGGCAAGTAATGATGTGAATCATGCAATCTCTGCACTTAACGATAAAGATTACATGCAACGCACTTTAAAAGTACGTGTTGCAAATGATCCTAAACATCCTGAAGCGGACGAATCTGAACTGAGCTAAACCCTAACTGCTTTAACATACTATTTAGTGCACTTTCTTTTTTAGGAAGTGCACTACAAAAAACTTCACGTACTCCCCCTTCTTTATTAACGCTTTCCAAACCCAACAAATCTTGAACCCGCTTAGCTATCGCTTTACCAGAATCTATCAGCACTACACTTTCACCTAGTACTTGTTGAATCTCTGATTTGATCAATGGGAAATGAGTACATCCTAATACAGCCACATCAATTGTGTTGATCATCGGCTGAAGGATTTGCTGTAACTCTTCAAGGCTAATCTCCTCGCCTCTGAGTTTATCTTCGGCCATATCCACCAGCCGAGTAGAACCCAACAGCTCTACTCTTTTATTACTCGAGAAGTTTTTGATGAGCTCGTGTGTGTATTCACGAGTAATCGTCGCGGGAGTCGCAATAAGGCCAACCGCTTTATTAGCCAGTAACGAAGCAGGTTTGATTGCCGGGACTACGCCGACAATAGGGATAAGGTTATTAGCGCGAAGTGTCGGCAGGACTATCGTACTGGCCGTATTACAAGCTATCACCACAATATCAATAGCGTGACTCGCCACAAAACTGGCGACGATATTTTGGACTCGCTGAATGAGGACTTGCTGGTCGAGCTCACCATATGGGTAAGCCTCGTTATCGAATACATAGATATAGTTGTGATTTGGTAGTAACTGGCTTATCTCTTTATATACAGACAGACCGCCAACTCCAGAATCAAAGACCAATATGTTTTTTTGTAGACTATCCGACACAACGATTACCTATAATAAGTTTCGCTGCAATGATACTCCTTCGCTTAGTTTTCGCCAATCCTCACTCTATATAATGCAAGCCTGATAGCGTTGATGAACAAAACGCTCACCTTGCTCTACATTTTCTAACTCTATCTTGAGCTTTCCTTTAAAACACGGTGCTGACGTCACTAGTGTATGGAACTCACCATCTTCTCCACATGGGTCGACGTGACTTGGCAAACTGTCTATTAGTTCAGGCGTGTATTCTTTCCCGCAATAGCTCATATCTAGTGCATCTCTATCAACTGTGACGAGTAAGGTTTCGATTCCTCTGTTTATTATCTCACTAGCAAGAGCCTGGCTACTCTCTCCCATTAGTGGAAACACACACTCCCAGCCAGCCGGTTCTATATAGCTTTTTCTATAGTCGGCAATGCCATTGCAAAACATATCGCCGAATGCCACGGCATCAATTGATAAACCCGACCCTTTAAGCGCCGTAACAATCGTACTTTGATAGATCTCGTTACTTGGGAAGACTTCCGGCAGCTCAATAGTTATTAATGGCAAGCCGATCAATGTTGCCTGCATTTTGACAACCTCGATTGGCGTGACTTGGAAAGGAACCTCATCTCCAACATACGTAGTATAGAGAGCAACAACTTCATACTCGGTGCTTTCAAGTAGACGTTCTAGGGTTAATGTAGAGTCTTTGCCTGACGACCAACTTATGACGACTTTCTTTTTCATTGATATATCCAATAAGAAAAAACCGCCCGAAGGCGGTTTAGGTGAAAATTAGAATTGGTAAGTAGCATTTACGTAATATGTACGCTCTGGAGATGGGTATCCACCAGCTGTCTCGTACTCTTCATCAGTAAGGTTCTCGACTCGACCATTTAAAGTAAGATTTTCATTTGCATAGTAGTTAACTGAAACATCAAACAAACTGTATGCAGCCAACTCTTCAGAGAAATCTGGTCGTGCTCCTACGTATTGGTACCCCAATGACAGATCAACATCATCGAAACTAGCTACCGCGTTATACTTATAAATCTTCTTTGCGCGGCGAACTAACTGCTCACCAGATTGATCTTCGGGGTCTTGAAAGTTAGCGCTCACTTCATGATTAATAAAGCTAGTATCAAATCCTACGACCATTTCCACACCACGTAGTTGGCTTTCGCCATCAGTATTGTAGTACTTGCTTGTCGCGTAGTTATAATCTATTAAGTCTTCGACGTTCGTATCATAGCCAGTAATCGACCAATCAACATCCTTGATTAAGCCACCAAAAGTCAGTTCAAATGAATCTGCCTTTTCAGCTTCTAACTGTGCATTACCGTAGTAGCTATATAGTTGATACAAGTTAGGTGCTTTGAAGGATGTGCCATAAGCTGCTTTTACAACAAGCCACTCAGCATAACGATAGCCTAACCCTGTGTTGTAAGTAGTTTCTGTACCAAACTGCTCATTGTCATCAACACGAAGACTCAGTTCTCCGAACACTTTATCCGCATCTGCGTTTAATGCAGCGAAGTACGCAACATTCGTTCTGTCGTATTCAGTATTCGAAGGCTTAACAATATAAGCCTCATCACGCCAATCTACACCACCACTAAGAGTCAGTGACGACGTTAGTTTGTATGAATTCACCCATTGAACATTTAGCTGTTCAAGCTCATCAGATGTTGCTGACGCTGAGTTCTTGCCTAAAGACTGTTCGTAGTTCCAGTTATCTTGATTCTGATAGTTAACTAAGAAATCAGACTTAAGTTCACTGCCACTATATTTAACACCAGTAGCAAAGGTCGAATTTTGAACTTCAGCTTCTTTGTAAGAATGGTCTGTACCAAATGAACCATCGTACTGAGAAATGGTTTCAAACATACGGAAATTCGCGAAGCCACTCCATTGCTGATCAAAATTATGAACATAACCAATTAGAGCATTGCGTGATTCAAAACCATGGCGATCACCATCATTAACACCTGGTAATGGATGAACGTTGTATCCCTCATCGGAATCGTAACCAACAGATACGTTCAAGTGACCATTTTCACCGACCTTAGTACCACTAACAAAGCTCAGCTCTTGGTAATCTAAGCTTCCTAAACCTGCACTAACTGCCGTTTTTTCATTGTCAGAGTTTGCAACAGTAATAATGTTGATAACACCGCCGATAGCTTCTGAGCCATACATAGCGGCACGAGCTCCTCGAACGTATTCCACTCGGTCAACGAATGTAATTGGTAACTGGCTAAAATCGACACCACCCTTTGCAGCTCGCGCAAAACGAATACCATCAATGAGAACAAGCACTTGATCAGAATTAGCACCACGAACAAAGATCGAAGCTTGCTGTCCTCGGCCTCCATTTTGTGAAACCTGAATACCCGTCAATCGTCTAAACACATCTGTTAGAGACTTAGCTTGAATTCGATCGATATCTTGGCGTGTTACTACTTCAACTTGAGCGACAACACTTTCCGTGCTTTGCTCAAAACGGTTAGCCGTAACCACCATGGTTTCGTCGGCAGAGGCTTCTTGGGCGTGTAAATTGGAGATAGGTGAAAGCAGCGATGCTACAGCTATCGCTAAAAGGGATTTGTTCATGTTGTTATCCTAAATCGCGTAAATTCCTACCAAACCACATCTTATGGTTTAGCTACTGGCAGGTATTCGGACTCAAGAGCACAACCTTTTGGTTACCTTATATTCGACTTCCCACAAAAAGCTATTTGCAGTGTCTTGTGAATACTTGTTCTCTTTTACCGCTGCGCGTCAGTTCTGGATTCACACCAGATTCCCTCTTCAGCCATCTATACATCTAAATGGCACCAGCTTGCCGAAGATAGTATTGACCTCTGAATCATTTGTCTAGTCTAAGATAGTTATAAGCTATAGTTTTCATGGCCTATTTACACTGATTGGCTCTCAACACTGGACAAGCGCCTGTGATTGAATAAAATCTGCGCTCTTGATTTAAAAGCACGACAGCAAAAGGCATAACAATGGCGAATTTAGATGTAAACCCGCAACGCTACCAAGAACAACTGGCAGAAAAGACTGAGCGTCTTACTGAAATGTTCTCAGAATATAATGTGCCTGAGCTGGAAGTGTATGAATCTCCAGAACAACACTACCGCATGCGTGCTGAGTTCCGCGTGTGGCATGAAGGTGACGATATGTATTACGTCATGTTCAATCAAGAGACCAAAGAAAAATATCGTGTAGACCAGTTCCCTGCTGCTAGTCGTCTTATCAATGACTTGATGCCTTTGTTAGTCGATGCAATGAAGGACAACCATTCTCTACGCCACAAGCTATTCCAAGTAGACTTCCTATCTACACTAAGCGGCGAAATTTTGGTGTCACTGCTTTACCACCGTCAATTGGGTGAACAGTGGATTCAAGATGCTAAAGCACTTAAACAGCAATTAAACGATGAAGGTTTCAATCTAAACCTGATTGGCCGTGCGCGTAAGATGAAAATCGTACTAGACCGCGACTACGTCATTGAAAAGCTAGACGTGAATGGTGACAGCTACATCTACCAACAAGTAGAAAACAGCTTTACTCAACCAAACGGCAAAGTAGCAGAGAAAATGTTGGAATGGGCTGTCGATTGTACTCAAGACAGCAAAGGCGACTTACTTGAGCTTTACTGTGGTAACGGTAACTTCTCATTAGCGCTAGCACAAAACTTCGAGCGTGTACTGGCAACTGAACTGGCGAAACCGTCAGTAGAATCTGCGCAATACAACATCGCTGCGAACAACATTGAAAATGTTCAGATCATCCGTATGTCTGCAGAAGATTTTACTGTAGCAATGGAAGGCAAGCGTGAGTTCCGTCGTCTACAGCAAGCGAACATCGATCTTAAGAGCTACAACTGCAACACTATCTTTGTTGATCCACCGCGTTCAGGTATGGATGTTGATACTTGTAAGATGGTTCAAGGCTACGAGCGTATCATGTACATCTCTTGTAACCCTGAAACATTGAAAGAGAACCTAGACATCCTAAGCGAAACGCACGACATCACTCGTTTTGCTCTGTTTGACCAGTTCCCTTACACGCACCACATGGAAGCGGGTGTACTGTTAGAACTTAAAAAACAAATAGTTACATAAATCCCACCACCTGAATATCAACTATGGGTACGGCTTGGGGTACGGCACTAGCTATGATGGTGCAATTTAGTATCCCAACCAAAAACCATTAATACTAATGATTTTCATTATCAATTGATCGTATTTACTTCTAATCTAATATATTTCAAACACATATCACTTCTATGTATCCACCAGCATAGGAGTTCATTATGCCCACCTCGATTATTCAATTAATTTCAATTGTACGCTTTCATCCGACACCAGATGCCCAAGCTACTCATACAATCAACTCACCTTAAAGCCTAGCGTGTAGAGCTTCGTCTCTTGCTATCAATAGAGTGAGAGTGACTTGTTCCAAGATCGTTATACCGTCACCTCTATTTTGATCCGCTTCGCTAAAGGTACGCACGATGAGTAAATCTACTCATGTGAGCACTCGCCAGCATATGGTATTAGCACTTGAGTTATACAAGCGCATACCGTATTGGCATAAAGTCACGGCTTCTGAGCTCAAAGTACAGCTTCAGGAGATAGGTATTGATAGAGATATTCGAACGATTCAACGTAACCTTGATGTGTTACTTGAGTATTTTGATATTGACCGAGATACTCGTGATAAACCTTATGGATACCAACGAAAGCAAGCCAAATCTCTTGTTGGCTGTGGTACTCAAGAAGCACTACTGTTGTGTCTGGCTGAGTCTCACTTCCACTATTTAATCCCTACCCATATCTCTAATACTCTTCAGTCGTTATTTGAAGATGCTAGGGCGTGTTGATCTT
>NZ_JBFRUJ010000003.1:0-67251 GCF_041474575.1 Vibrio sp. 10N.222.51.C5 | reverse complement strand
TGCTTATCCGAACGGCATTACTCCAATGTGAGGCGCTTTTTGTTTTTAGATTACTGATTCAGTGAGCGTATAGAGTCACTACATGTTCTCTTCCGCAAACTCAGCTAGTCGGCTACGCACCACACCATTGAGGTGGATGTTGGCACTGCCTTCGAAGTTTTTAAAACGCTCAACCATGTAGGTTAAGCCTGAAGTCACAGGGGTTAGGTAAGAAGAATCTATCTGCGCTAAGTTACCTGAGCAGACGATCTTAGTACCTTCACCACAACGGGTGATGATGGTTTTTATCTGTGAAGCGGTGAGGTTCTGACACTCATCCAAAAGCACAAAGGCATTTTGAATCGAGCGGCCACGCATGAAGTTGATTGATTTGAACTGGATATTGGCTTTGTCACAGATGTACTTCATCGAGCCTTCTGTGCAGTGGTCGTTCTTGTGCAGCGCTTCCAGTGTATCGGTCACTGCGGCTAACCAAGGCAACATTTTCTCTTCCTCTGTACCCGGAAGGAAACCTATCGACTCACCAATATCAGGGGTGTTGCGGGTTACGATGATCTTATCGAATTGCTTACGTTCAATGGTTTGTTCAAGTGCAGCAGCCATAGCAAGCAGTGTCTTACCACTACCTGCGGCGCCAGTGAGAATCACAAGATCAATATCAGGGTCGAGCAGCGCATCAATCGCCATGCCTTGATAGACGTTCTTTGGTGTGATGTCCCATGCTCTGCGATTCATCAATCTTTCGCGGCTGAGGTCTCTCAGGGTAATGCTTTCCGGCTCAATCTCCTCGACTCGAGCGGCAAAGTCACTTTCTTCGTCAATCACATATTGGTTGAGGAAGGTTGGTTCGAACGGCGCTCTTGCTAAGGTGTGCAGCGTCTTGCCGCCTAAACTTCTGCTCTCGACATTATCGATACCATCCCAAAATGAGCCTTCCAGTTGTTGGAAGCCTTTGGTGAGGTATTGGATATCATCAATCAGTTGGTCAGTTTGATAGTCTTCAACAAAACGTACACCGGCGCCTTTTGCTCGTAAACGCATATTGATGTCTTTGGTGATGAGAACCACTTCGCGTGGTGCGCGTTTATTTTGAAGATAGAGGACAGCGTTGAGGATTCGGTTATCGCCCGCCTTGTCATCGGCAAAGGCTTTGATGCTTTCTTGAAGTTCGTAGTCAGCGAGTATTGAAATACTGCCAGATGCATTTATGTCTTTAGAAAAAGGGATGCCTTCCGATATTTGGTCTGGTGTGGCTTCCCTGAACAGGTCTTCGAGCGTTCGAATCGCAATTCTCGCATCTCGAGCAACGTCTCTTTTACTGTCTTTGATTCTGTCGAGTTCTTCTAGCACTGTCATGGGGATAACGACATCGTGCTCTTGGAAAGAAAATATAGCGAAGGGTTCGTGAAGTAGGATATTGGTGTCTAAAACAAATAGCTTCCGGTTGGTCTCGCCCATAGCATCTCCTTGCCGACGTGCGGCTTGCCTTGCATTCATTGAACGTAGATAAAGCTCATATAAAGATTAGTATCTGATTCTGGTGATAGTCAACTACTCACCTAAACTTCATCTAGAGGAACAGCACCATATCGTTACGAGTGAATATGGTGTATTCGTTTGAGAGCAGCAATCTGCTACCTATAGATTAACCATGAATTTTTGACAGTTTGATTGCACTGGCGAAAACAGAAAAAAAGCATGAAATCATCTCCTTTAGGCGTGACCTAAATCACAGCATCGAGTAAGATTAGCGACCTTTTTCTGCACCATTTTCTCGAGATATTTATTATTGAGAGCGCACTTAAAAAGTGGCTGCAAACTAGACATTTTTGGCTATATTTTTAGTTCAGGAGCGATAATGTTCTTGTTTAAAACTGCAGTTAAGAAGACCAAATTCCAACTATAAGATTGAGGTAGTCGATTCATGACATTTGCTTTGGGGCAACGCTGGATAAGCGATACGGAGAGCGATTTAGGTTTAGGTACCGTTGTAGCAATGGATGCTCGCACAGTGACACTAATGTTTGCAGCGTCAGAAGAAAACCGTGTTTATGCACGTACTGATGCTCCCGTAACCCGAGTAACGTTTAATGTAGGCGATGTCATCGAATGCCAAGAAGGTTGGTCTCTGTCTGTCGAAGAAGTTATCGAAGACAAAGGGCTGCTAACCTACTTAGGTACTCGCGAAGATACCCAAGAAACAGAAGTCACTCTGCGTGAAATCTTCTTAAGCAACCAGATCCGCTTTAACAAGCCACAAGATAAGCTATACGCAGGTCAAATCGACCGTATGGATAACTTTGTGTTGCGTTACCGTGCGCTAAGCAACCAGTACCAACAACACAAGAGCCCGATGCGTGGCTTGTGTGGTATGCGTGCTGGCTTGATCCCTCATCAGCTATACATCGCTCATGAAGTGGGTCGTCGTCACGCTCCGCGCGTTTTACTGGCTGATGAAGTGGGCCTAGGTAAAACCATCGAAGCGGGCATGATCATCCACCAACAGGTGCTGTCTGGCCGTGCTGAACGCATTCTGATTGTGGTTCCTGAAACTCTACAACACCAATGGTTAGTAGAGATGATGCGCCGTTTCAACCTGCATTTTTCTATCTTCGATGAAGAGCGTTGTATTGAAGCGTTTGCTGAATCAGACAACCCGTTTGATACCCAGCAGTACGTTCTGTGTTCTTTGGACTTCCTACGTAAGAGCCGTAAGCGCTACGAGCAAGCACTTGAAGGCGAGTGGGACTTGTTGGTTGTCGATGAAGCGCACCACCTTGAGTGGAGCCAAGACAAACCAAGCCGTGAATACCAAGTGGTTGAAGGCTTAGCGGAAAATACGTCTGGTGTGCTACTACTAACAGCAACGCCTGAACAGCTTGGTCGTGAGAGCCACTTTGCACGTCTGCGTCTGCTTGATCCTGATCGCTTCTACGATTACGAAGCATTCGTTGAAGAAGAAGACCAATACGCACCGGTTGCTGATGCAGTAACGGCTCTGTTCTCTGGAGTGAAGCTTGAAAACAGCGCGAAGAACCAGATTACGGAACTGCTTTCTGAGCAAGATGTTGAGCCTCTATTCCGCGTTATCGAAGGTGATAGCAGCGAAGAAGAGCAAGCGTTAGCTCGCCAAGAATTGATTGATAACCTTATGGATCGCCATGGTACTGGCCGTGTTCTTTTCAGAAACACACGTGCTGCAATCAAAGGCTTCCCTAAGCGTAATGTAAACCTACTGCCGATGGAGATTCCAACGCAGTACACAACCTCAATGCGTGTATCTGGCATGATCGGTGGCAAAATGGCTCCCGAAGCTCGTGCAATGAAGATGCTGTATCCAGAAGAGATCTTCCAAGAGTTTGAAGGTGAAGATTCAAGCTGGTGGCAGTTCGACTCACGTGTTAACTGGTTGATTGAAAAGATCCAAGACAAGCGCAGCGAGAAAATCCTAGTGATCGCCTCTCGTGCAAGTACGGCTCTTCAATTAGAGCAAGCACTGCGTGAGCGTGAAGGTGTGCGTGCAACCGTATTCCACGAAGGCATGTCGATTCTAGAGCGTGATAAAGCTGCGGCTTACTTTGCTCAAGAAGAGGGCGGCGCTCAGGTTCTTATCTGTAGTGAAATCGGCTCTGAAGGTCGTAACTTCCAGTTCGCTAACCAACTTGTGATGTTCGATCTTCCATTCAACCCAGACTTGCTTGAGCAACGTATTGGCCGTTTGGACCGTATCGGTCAGCTGCGTGATATCGACATTCATGTTCCTTACCTAAAAGGCACATCACAGGCGATCCTTGCGCGTTGGTTCGATGAAGGTCTGAATGCATTTGCGGAAACTTGTCCAACGGGTCGCACGGTTTACGATAAGTACTCAGATGTTCTTATCGAGATGCTGGCTTCTGGTAACACTGAGCAACTTGATGAAGTGATTGAAGAGTCTGCCAAGCTAAATCAAAGCCTGAAATCAGATCTAGAAAAAGGCCGTGATCGCCTATTAGAAATGCACTCAAACGGCGGCGACAAAGCGCATGAAATTGCAGAGAAGATTGCCTCGACTGACGGCGACACTAACCTAGTAACGTTTGCACTAAGCCTGTTCGATACGATTGGCTTGAACCAAGACGACAAGGGTGAGAATGCTCTGGTTGTAACGCCGTCTGAGCACATGATGGTGCCAAGCTACCCAGGCTTACCATACGAAGGCGCAACCATCACGTTTGATCGTGATACTGCGCTTTCTCGTGAAGACATGAACTTCATTAGCTGGGAACACCCAATGATTCAGGGCGGTATCGATCTGCTACTGAGTGAAGGTGTTGGTGCATCAGCGGTATCACTACTGAAAAACAAAGCGCTGCCAGTGGGTACTATCCTGCTTGAGCTGGTTTACCTTGTGGATGCGCAAGCGCCGAAACGCAGCGGTATCAGCCAGTTCTTGCCTAAGACGCCAATTCGTTTGATGATGGATGGCCGTGGTAATGACTTATCAGCTCAGGTTGAGTTCGACAGCTTTAACCGTCAATTAAGCCCTGTAAACCGTCACCTAGCGAGCAAGCTAGTTAACTCGGTACAAGGTGAAATTCACAAGCTAATCGAAGCGGGTGAGACGCACGTACTTCCTAAAGTGGAAGAAGTGCGTGAACAAGCTCAACGAGATATGCAGACTAACCTGAACGGTGAATTAGAGCGTCTACAAGCGCTTAAAGCCGTGAATCCTAATATTCGTGATGAAGAGCTAGAGGTAATCGAAGCTCAAATCAATGAACTGACCGGTTACATCAGCAAAGCTCAGGTTCAGCTAGATTCATTACGCTTGATTGTGGTTTCTCACAACTAGTTTTGAATTAGCGAAATGCTTCAACGAAATAAGGCCTTCATTATGAAGGCCTTATTTGTATCTGTAGCTTAATTAACAATTCAAGTAGCTGGTTACATTAACCACTTCCACCAAACAAATACCGCTAGGAAACCAAATAGGTAAACAAGACCTGCTACAGACAACCATTTTAGTTTGCTGCCAATGGCTAGCGCTTCTGGAAGCTTAGCTTTGTTGACCAAGATGAAATTAAGCAGAGCGAAGAATGGCGTTGTTGCAAACGCGAGTACCATTGCGAAATCGAGCATAGGCATCAGTGCTGCGCTAAAGAACATCACAATCGCGAGTGCCGCGATAGAGACAATGATTATCCAGCCTTGCAGCATTCTTGGGCTTGAATCTTTTTTGAATAATAGACGTTGTGATTCAGCAAGCACGCGTGAGTAGCCATCGATAACGGTAATGGTGCTACCAAAGATACAGAAGAAAGCGATAAGAGCGATTAACGGGCGAGACCATTCACCAATTGTCGAAGCGTAGATGCCGACCAATTGATGAGTAAAGCCAACACCGGAGCGAGACAGTTCAACTCCCGAACCGTGAAGTACTAGCGCGCCTAACGCAACGAATACTAAAGCAAGCAGCGCCGTACCAATGTAGCCAACGTTAAAGTCGAACAGCGCTGATTGTGCGGTCACTTCCTGCTTCTCTTTTTGGCTTTTTAGCCACATAGAGGTGATGCTTGATATTTCGATAGGCGCAGGCATCCAACCCATGGTCACCACGATAAAACCAATAGCAGCCAATGACCAAGGCGACGGTGGAACAAAAGCAGTATCAGGTTCGACTGGAGAGCCGATAGCAATGGCGACTGCAGCTAAGGTTGTGATGGTTAAGATCGCCATGATCGCTTTAGATAGTGTATCTAGAGCACGATAATGGCCAGCAAACAGAATGATCAAACAGGTCGCTAAAACGATCATGCATAAGGTGCTAGTGGCTAAATCGAAAGGAACAAAGTAACTGAGTAGGCTTGCACTGAATAATAGCAGGGCAGCGGTATTCACGACCGCAGATATGGCACTCAAGATCGAAAAGATCACAAGGTATGGGCGGCCTAGGTTAGAGTAACCTTCCACCAAGCTTTGACCCGTTCCTAGCGTGTATTGGATGCCGGCTCTGAAGAATGGATATTTAAATACGTTAACGAGGATAATGAGAGCGGCAAGCTGCCAACCATAAATCGCACCCGCCTTGGTTGAGGCGACTAAGTGAGAACCACCTACAGCCGCTGCGGCCATCATAATGCCTGGGCCAAGAGACTTAATTAAACTTGATAGGGGAGCTGAGGTTGGTGTTTTTGTGTTGGTGGTTTTAACCGTACTGTCCATCGTTTTTCCTTTGATGCTGACTTCTTATTATCTGTTACCCTATCAATACCATGTTTTGTAAAGCCGTCAACTTTTATGTACGAAAATATTGAAAATTGTATTTATTTATAAACGAATCAACCGTGAATTATTTGTTCACTAGCAATTAAGAGGCTTCAATGGCGTTAGAACAGTACACACCACCACGTGAACCGTGGATTGATATTGTTTATCAAGATGACGATATTCTTGTGGTGAACAAGCCTGCAGGCCTGCTTTCTGTTCCGGGTAGGTTACCTGAGCATTACGACAGTATGTGGAGTCGCTTGGTTGTCGAATTTCCAGAGATTCAAGTCGTGCATCGATTAGACATGTCGACATCGGGCTTGATGCTGCTCGCTAAACACAAACAAGCTGAGCGTCATTTGAAGAAGCAATTTCAATATCGACTGACACACAAACTCTATTACGCCCGAGTATGGGGTTCAGTAGAAGAAGCTGAAGGTTTGATTGACCTCCCTCTTATTTGCGATTGGCCAAACCGGCCGAAGCAGAAAGTGTGTTTCGAGGATGGTAAATCATCTCAGACTCGCTATGTGGTTGAGCAAGAAGAGGTAAAAACGACCTTATTGAAGTTACTGCCGATTACCGGGCGTTCCCATCAGTTGCGAGTGCACTGTATGGAAATAGGGAACCCAATTGTGGGTGATGAGTTTTATGCAACGCTAGATGCGTTTAACTATAGCGATAGGTTGGCTCTGCACGCGTGTGAACTCAGTTTTTATCACCCGGCCAATGATCAGTTATTCAAAGCCTTTGTTCCGTGTGAGTTTTATCCTCAAGCATCGCCACAAATCGAACAGCACTTTGAAATTGCGCCTGAGCTTCCAGACTACAGTAAGCTAAAAGCTTAGAATGGACTGATTCATAGATCTAACCAAGGAAGAAGAATGCCAACGCTGAAAGTTGTGTTTCTCGATAGAGCGACTATCCCATCTCAAATTCATTTAAAGCCTCTGAGCTTTGAGCATGAATGGGTAGAGTATGATTTCACAGCTCCTGAGCAAGTATCAGAGCGAGTTGAAGAAGCTGATGTGGTGATCACTAACAAGGTAGTGCTCAATGAGTCGAATCTCGCTGGTGCGAAAAAACTCAAGTTGATCGCGGTTTCAGCGACCGGTGTCAATAATGTCGATGTGGAATACTGCAAATCTAAAAACATTGCAGTGACAAACGTACAAGGTTATGCGACTCAATCGGTTCCTGAACATGTCATCGCAATGCTGTTTGCACTTAAACGAAACCTTGTTGGTTATCACAAAGACATTGAGGCAGGTGAGTGGCAAAAGGACAAGCAGTTCTGCTTCTTTACTCATCCGATTCAAGATGTGGCTGGCAGCACACTGGGGTTGATGGGGAGTGGCAGCTTAGGTCAAGCCACCGCAATGTTAGCCAAAGCGATTGGTATGAAGGTGATGTTTGCCGAGCGAAAAGGAGCAGAGTCTTGTCGAGAAGGGTATCTACCTTTTGATACGGTATTGAAGCAAGCGGATGCGATCAGTCTACATTGCCCATTGACTGATGCGACCCAAAATCTGATTTCAGAGCGAGAGCTCACAATGATGAAATCGAGCGCGGTATTAATTAATGCCGGGCGCGGAGGTCTAGTAGATGAACAAGCCCTAGTTGAGGCTTTGAAAAAACATGAGATTGCAGGCGCAGGTATGGATGTGTTTACACAAGAGCCAGCCGACAACTCAAATCCACTATTGGCTAATAGCCACTTACCGAACTTATTACTCACTCCACATGTGGCGTGGGGCAGTGACAGTTCAATTCAAAAACTGTCTGATATCTTAATCGATAATATTGATGGGTTTGTTGAGGGTAATCCGCAGAACTTAGTGAGTTGATTAAAGAATTAAATGGTGCGAACGCAAAACAAAAAAGGTTGGCCTGTAGGCCAACCTTTTTAGATTGTGTGTCGATTAAATGACTTAACCTTGCGGTTTAACCACCAATACATTGATTGGTGAGTTCTGTACTACTTTGCTTGCAACCGAGCCAAGTACCACTTTGTCGATTTTTGAACGCTTATGGCTAGGCATCACGATAAGGTCGGCGCCAAGCTTTTCTGCGTAATCAAGAATCGTCGCGTAGGTTTTACCCTCAGCAACATGAACTTTGTAAACCACTTCATCGTCGATGTGTTTGTCGGCAAACTCTTTGAGCTGATTTTTAACATCAAGCTTCATTTGGTTCGCTGCATCTTTCGGGAAGTAAGACGCCACCATCGACATGTGAATGCCTGGTAGTACGTTCAGAATGTGGATTTCAGCATTGCTGTGTTTTGCGTGCCATACCGCCAGTTCGACTGCCTTATCAGAAAAGCCTTTGTCATTAAGATCAACAGGAACAAGGATTTGTTTATACATGTATTCGTCTCTTTTTAATCAGCGCTAAGCTTTCACTTAGCACTGTAATTATCCTTTCCATGTAATAAAGCCAAATAGCGCTAAGCACTACTCAGCCTTATCCATTACGCGCTAATCTCATCCTTACGAGCACGTCTTCTTTGGTTCATCGCTAAACCAATCAAAATGATCAGAGCTGGTAAGAATACCCACTCTTTCATTGGTCGATCTGCATCTTGGATAACGGATTTGATTTCCCAATCGAAATCAATACCAGCCGCTTCTGCTGGGCTACCGAACTCAACCATATCAACAATCATCTTGCCTTCTGATTCAGTCAGCATTAGACCCATAGAGGCAATACGATCTTCACTTGAGGTCGCAGAATCTTCAAACGGCAGGCGAACTGTCTTTTCAGAATAGTCACCTTCTAAGTTTTCGCCACCCACTCTAAGTTCAAGTGATTGTCCCACATCCAGCTTTTCCGTGATTTGAGCAATCTCAACTCCAGGTGAAAGAACTTTCTCTGGGTAAATCATGTCCCACCAGAAGCCAGGGCGGAAGAAAGTGAAGGTTAATGCAATAAGCAGCACCGTTTCCCACCACTTGTTCTTGGTGAACCACCAACCTTGTGTTGCAGCTGCGAAGATAAGTACCGCAGTCACAGATGAGAAAATCGTTAGTGCTAAGTGCCACCAAGAATCAATGCCCATCAGTAGTAGTTGAGTATTGAAGATGAACATGAAAGGTAGAATTGCGGTACGGATATCATAGGTGAAGCCTTGGATACCAGTACGAATCGGATCTGATTTCGCAATTGCCGCTGCTGCAAACGCCGCGAGACCTACCGGAGGTGTATCATCCGCAAGAATACCAAAGTAGAACACGAATAAGTGAACCGCAATCAATGGAATGATCAAGCCGTGCGCAGCGCCTAGGGTCACGATTACCGGAGCCATCAGCGTTGATACAACGATGTAGTTCGCCGTTGTTGGCAAGCCCATACCTAAGATCAAGCTGATTACTGCAGTGAATAGCAACATAAGAATGATGCTACCGCCTGAGATAAACTCAACGAAGTCCGTCATTACTAGACCGATACCCGTTAGAGTCACCACGCCTACAACCGTACCTGCAGCCGCTGTCGCGACACCGATACCAATCATGTTACGTGCGCCTGAAACCAAGCTCTCTGCGAGATCAACGAAGCCAGCTTTAGTTTGCTCTGCAAGATCGTCTGATTTGTTCATCAGAGTCATTAACGGACGCTGAGTGATCAGAATGAAGATCATGAACACGGTCGCCCAGAATGCCGACAGACCTGGAGAGAAACGTTCAACCGTCAGACACCAAACTAGCACTACGATAGGCAGTAGGAAGTGTAAACCTGATTTAATCGTTGGGCCTGGATCCGGAACTTCTTTTAGATCAGCATCGATTTCCATGCCGCCTTCAGCTGCGTATTTTGCAGATACGCGAACCAGAGCAACATAAGCGATCAATAGCGCCACAGTTACGATTGGTGTTGCCGCATCGCCAAATACATCTTTCGTCCAACCCACACCGTAGTAAACCGCAGCGCTGATGACACACAGACCTAAAATGGTACCCGTGAAAGACAGTAAGCTTTGTACGATAGTTGGTGTGTGGCGACGAGGTAGGCCAGTCATACCTGCTTTACATGCTTCTAGATGAACAATGTAAATCAGAGCGATGTAAGAGATCAGAGCGGGCAGTAGCGCGGCTTTGATTACTTCTACATACGAAATGCCCACATACTCAACCATCAAGAAGGCTGCTGCACCCATGATAGGTGGTGTTAATTGACCATTGGTTGAAGCCGCGACTTCTACCGCACCGGCTTTTGTGCCCGGGAAACCAACACGCTTCATTAGCGGGATAGTAAAGGTACCCGTGGTTACCACGTTCGCGATAGATGAACCTGATACCAAACCAGACAGACCTGATGCGACAACGGCTGCTTTCGCTGGGCCGCCTTTCATGTGACCAAGCAGTGAGAATGCAACTTTAATAAAGTAAGCACCGGCGCCAGCACGTTCTAGCATTGCACCAAACAGTACAAACAAGAATACGAATGACGTTGATACGCCAAGTGCCACACCGAATACACCTTCAGTTGTTAGCCACAGATGCGACATTGCCTTGTTCAGGCTCGCACCTTTGTGGGCAATAACGTCCGGCATGTGAGGGCCGCCAAAGGTATAAAGTAGGAATACTGCTGCCACAACCATAAGAGGTGGACCCAAAGCGCGTCGTGTTGCTTCAAGCAGTAAAACCATACCGAATACAGCCGCAACAATATCGAATGTTGTTGGTGCGCCCGATCGCTCAGCGAGTTCAGTATAGAAAATATAGATATAAGAAGCTGAAAAGCTACCTACAAGCGCTAATATCCAATCGACTGCGGGGATGCGATCCCTAGGCGAATTCTTCATGGCTGGATAAGCGGTAAAGGCTAGGAAAATAGCAAACGTAAGGTGAATTGCTCGAGCTTCAGTGTCGTTTAAAATTGCGAAGTTAAAAATGAACGGCAGCGGAGATGCATACCAAAGTTGGAACAGTGACCAACATAGAGGCACAAACCATAAAATACGGCCTTGGATACCACGAGGGCTACGCGCACCAGTATCTGATTGTGCCACCATTTCTTGCACATCTGGAGACGGTGATGTTGTCTGCGTCATGTACTTTATCCTTATTATTGATGGTCTGCCTTTTCTTACGAACAACCAAACGTTATTTATTTCCTATCTAGTGTAGTGAATGGATAGGGAAATGCGTTTTTTGTTCGTCTTTGTCTTAGGCTTGATACGAAGGTAAGTCCTCCAAATTGGAGAAACTTAAAGGGCTGTTCTTTTCACTTAAATTATTTTTATAAAACGTGAAAAGCCAATAAGGAGGGCTAGCCTCCTTATTGGTGTAGTAGGCTTAAAGTAGAGTTACTTTAGAAGGCCCACTTCTTTGTAGTATTTTGCTGCGCCTGGGTGAAGAGGGATAGAGATACCCGCTTTAACCATGTCTTCTTTTTTCAGGTTAGCAAATGCTGGGTGTAGGCGTTTGAAAGTGTCAAAGTTTTCAAATACTGCCTTAGCAACGTTGTATGCAACTTCTTCAGAAACGTCTGAAGTTGTTACCATAGTAGCTGCAACACCGAAGCTGTTTACGTCAGCGTCAGTACCACGGTACATACCAGCAGGAACTGTGCTGTAAGCGTAGTATGGGTTTTCAGCTACGATCTTGTCGATCTGTGGACCTGTTGCTGAAACCAGTTTTGCATCACAAGACGTTGTTGCTTCTTTGATTGATCCGTTCGGGTGACCAACCATGTAGATGAATGCATCAATCTTGTTATCACAAAGTGCTTGTGAACGCTCAGAACCTTTAAGTTCAGAAGCAAGTTTGAAGCTGTCGTTAGTCCAGCCCATAGCGTCCATTACAACACCCATCGTTGCACGGTCACCAGAACCTGGGTTACCAATGTTTACACGCTTACCTGCTAGGTCAGACACATTGTTGATGCCAGCATCAGTACGAGCGATGATGTTGAACGGTTCTGTATGTAGAGAGAACATCGCGCGAAGTTTCTTGTATTCGCCCTGATCTTTGAACTTACTTGTACCGTTGTAGCCGTGGTATTGCCAGTCCGATTGAACAACACCGAAATCTAGTTCACCAGCACGGATGGTGTTAACGTTGTAGATTGAACCACCAGTAGACTCTACAGAACAACGAATGTTGTGGTCTTTGCGGCCCTTGTTCACTAGCTTACAAATCGCACCACCAGTTGGGTAGTAAACACCCGTAACTGAACCAGTACCAATCGTGATGAACTCTTGAGCGTTAACAGCGCCAGCGCCCATTACAGCAGCTGCAATAGCACCAACTTTAATAAGTTTGGTAAATGCCATGAATTTCCCTTCCTTTATTCATTATTAACCCTGAAACAAGTGTAGTTGCTTCAGGAGTTTCCTATTTGGAAACGGCACCTTTTTCAATCCATGTGATGAAAAAGTGGCTGAATAATATCAAAAATTGGCAGAAAATTACTCGAATGTTAAAAGATATAGCTGAAAAATCTAACAAATGATGTCTGGATCTCGTGTTTGATTTACTACTGAATTTTTTAAAATCAATAGTTTAGTGTGATTTTGGAAGGGAGGTATGGATATTCTAGGATGTGATTTGGATCACGAAGCAAATAGATACTCGTGATCCATTAATAAGGCTGATAGTTATGAAACAGCGATCAATTATCCTGCGTATTCAAACAGTTCACACACTGAATCAAACAGTTGCTTAGTGGTAACCGATAACGTTGGGGTAATGAAGATAGTATCATCACCTGCGACTACGCCCAGTATACCTTCCGACTTACCTAGTGAGTCTAATAAACGAGCAATCAGCTGCGCCGCACCAGGACCTGTGTGTATCACCACCAATGCATTGTTGTGGTCAATATCTAGTACTAATTCTCGTAAAGAGCTAGAAACGGTCGGAACACCTAGCTCAGCAGGAAGACAGTAAACCATCTCCATTTTTGCGTTACGAGTTCGAACGGCACCAAACTTGGTTAACATACGCGAGACTTTAGACTGGTTGATGCTTTCAAAACCTTCGTGTTTTAGGGCATCCACAATTTCGCCTTGTGAGCCAAAACGTTCTTCTTTTAGTAAGGCTTTAAATGCACGAACTAAGTTGTCTTGCTTTTCTGTATTGCGCATATGTCATTCTTATTCATTAACAAAGATGTTTGCATATTTTCGCATACATATTCAATTTTAGCCAAAACATCCCTGTAATTTGTTAGTCATATCACTGTAAATATTTAATAGAATAATGTGTTATTTGCGACGACTTATTTTGTTATTTCAGTCGATTATCGCCATAATGCGAACTTGCTGTGTAGCACGGTTTTATTGACTTGCGCGAAGTCGCAAAGCTAGCGTTAATTGATTGTAATCACTTTGTGATTAATATAGTTTTTTAACTTAGATTTAGCTCAAGAATTACCCTACAAAGAATCTATAAGAGAAAGCTCTCAAGGAGAATAACAATGAAAGTAGCTGTTATTGGTGCCGCTGGTGGCATCGGTCAAGCCCTAGCCCTACTACTTAAGAACCGCCTACCTGCTGGTTCAGATCTTGCACTTTACGACATCGCTCCGGTAACACCGGGTGTTGCTGCCGATCTTAGCCATATCCCAACGCCTGTTTCGATCAAAGGTTACGCGGGTGAAGATCCAACACCAGCACTAGAAGGTGCGGATGTTGTACTTATTTCAGCGGGTGTTGCTCGTAAGCCTGGTATGGATCGTGCGGATCTTTTCAATGTGAACGCTGGCATTGTTAAGTCTCTTGCAGAGAAAATCGCAGTTACTTGTCCGACTGCTTGTGTTGGTATCATTACTAACCCAGTAAACACAACAGTGCCAATCGCGGCTGAAGTACTGAAGAAAGCGGGCGTTTACGACAAGCGTCGTCTATTCGGTATTACGACTCTTGATGTGATTCGTTCTGAAACGTTCGTTGCTGAACTAAAAGACAAAGATCCAGGCGACATCCGTGTTCCTGTTATCGGTGGCCACTCAGGCGTAACGATTCTTCCTCTACTTTCTCAAGTTGAAGGTGTAGAGTTCACTGACGAAGAAATCGCAGCACTAACGACTCGCATCCAAAATGCAGGTACAGAAGTAGTAGAAGCTAAAGCTGGCGGCGGCAGTGCGACACTGTCTATGGGTCAAGCGGCTTGTCGTTTCGGTCTTGCACTAGTTAAAGCACTTCAAGGTGAAGAAAACGTGATTGAATGTGCATACGTTGAAGGTGAAGGCGAGCACGCTCCATTCTTCGCACAGCCAGTTAAACTAGGCAAAGAGGGCGCTGAAGCGATCCTTAGCTACGGTGAGCTAAGTGACTTCGAACGTAACGCTTTAGATAGCATGCTTGAAACGCTAAATGGTGACATCGAGATTGGTGTTGAATTCGCTAAATAAGCGAAACGCTATTTAACTCAGACTTAAGCTAATTAATAAGGGCCGGTCATTATGATCGGCTTTTTTGATCCTGAAGTTCAAGCTACTCGTATTTAGCTTTACAATTAATGTGAAGGTAAATGTTATGGCTACTGTTCAGAAGGGTATGAATGTCGAATATTTGGGGCACTTAGGAAAAGTATTGGTAATTGATGAGCAAGAGCAGTACGCGCTAGTAGAGACTTACAACGGGCATGAGCAGTACGCGGTGCCAATGGAAGAGCTTGAAGAGATTGAAGCACAACTGCCGTTATCATTAGAAGCCAGTCGATATTGAATTTGGCTCACCTACAAATATTTGTTGAAAACCAAAAAAAAGAGCCCTGAGGCTCTTTTTGTTATTTATATAGAAGCTAGAAGCGAGTTGTCTATTAACCTGCTTACTTACTGCGTTTAACAGCTAAGTGTGCGAGCGTGGTTAGCGCTTGCTTATATTCTGAGTCAGGAAGTACAGAAAGCTCAGCGATGGCTTTATCGGCCTCTTCGTAGGCTTTATTTGTTGTGTACTCTAAAGAGCCTGTCTCTTTCATTACAGCCATAATATCGTCAAGACGTTCCATGCCGTTCGCTTTCTCAATCGCTTCACGAATCATGCTTGCTTGTTCAGGAGAGCCATTATGCATTGCGTAAAGTAGAGGCAGTGTTGGTTTGCCTTCGGCTAGATCGTCACCAACGTTTTTACCCATCTCTTTACCATCTGCAGTGTAATCCATCACATCGTCAATCAGTTGGAAAGCGGTGCCTAGGTATTTACCATAGTTCTGCATTGCTGTTTCGATCTCTGGTGATGACTCAGTAAGAATCGCACCGATTTGGGTCGCAGCTTCGAACAAACGAGCAGTCTTAGAGTAGATCACCTGCATGTAGCTTTCTTCTGTGGTGTCTGGGTTATTGCAGTTCATTAATTGTTGAACTTCACCCTCGGCAATCACGTTTACCGCTTCACTCATTAGCTCAAGGATCTTTAAAGATCCTAGCGTTGTCATCATTTGGAATGAGCGTGTGTAGATAAAGTCACCCACCAAAACGCTAGCGGCATTACCAAAAGCGGCATTGGCCGTCGCTTTACCGCGTCTCATGTCTGATTCATCGACAACATCGTCGTGAAGCAGGGTTGCGGTGTGAATAAACTCGATAAAGGCTGCAGAGGTGATATGAGCTTCACCTTGATAACCAAGTGCGCGAGCAGATAAAAGAGCAAGCAAAGGGCGTAGGCGTTTGCCACCACCGCTAACGATATAAAAACCAAGCTGGTTGATTAAACTTACGTCAGAATTAAGTTGGGCTTGAATTGTTTCATTCACTTTTGCCATATCATTGGCAGTAAGCGTTTGGATAGCTTTAAAATCCATTGTTCATCCGGCTGAAGTTAGACCCTGTAAGGCTTATACGTTGTATTTAATTGTTGAATAATACACTAAAAAACGTTGATTAATACATCGCTAAAGGGCATGATTGCCGCACTTTTCTTTGGCGAACAGGTTTTCGCCAATTTTTTAAAAATATGGCTTGTCATAGCGCCATGATTCCCGTAGAATCTGCGCCCTATTGATTAGTTTAGCGCACACCCGAGTTGTACAATTAACAACCATAGGCTGTGCGGAAAAAGCGGAGTAAAATATGTACGCTGTTTTCCAATCTGGTGGCAAACAACACCGAGTAAGCGAAGGTCAAACACTTCGTTTAGAGAAATTAGACGTTGAAACTGGTGCAACTGTTGAATTTGATAAAGTTCTTCTTGTTGCTAACGGCGAAGAAATCGCTGTTGGTGCACCTCTTGTTGAAGGTGGCAAGGTTACTGCAGAAGTAGTACAACACGGTCGTGGCGATAAAGTAAAAATCGTTAAGTTCCGTCGTCGTAAGCACTCGCGTAAGCAAGCTGGTCACCGTCAGTGGTTCACTGAAGTGAAAATCACTGGCATTAACGCTTAAGTATTAGGAGAGTTTAACAATGGCACATAAAAAAGCTGGCGGTTCTACTAATAACGGCCGCGATTCAGAAAGCAAACGTCTTGGTGTTAAGCGTTTTGGTGGTGAATCTGTTCTTGCAGGTAACATCATCGTTCGTCAACGTGGTACTAAGTTCCACGCTGGCACAAACGTTGGCATCGGTAAAGACCACACTCTTTTCGCTCTTACTGAAGGTAAGGTGAAATTTGCTGTTAAAGGTCCTAAAAACCGTAAGTTTGTAAGCATCGAAGCTGAGTAATTTAATCTTTAACTAGATTATTTTATTAGCTTTCAAGCTGAATTCAAAAGCCCTGCCGATTCGGCAGGGTTTTTTATTTATAGCAAGAATAAAAAAGCAGACGCTCTTGTTTTGGTTTTGAGAAGCCGTTTTATTTTTTGATAAACAGATTAGTTTTTAAGAAATAAGAAGCAAAGAACCTCTCCTTATTTGTTCCTTGGTTGCAGGTCGGCCTAGATCTTAGGTGATCGATCTAAACACGGATCTGCTAGAATTTATATCACTCCTTGATGAGTGGTAACGCAACGTAAGTGCGGAGTTAAAAAATGAAATTCGTTGATGAAGCGGTAGTAAAAATAGAAGCCGGTGATGGCGGTAATGGTACAGTTAGCTTTTGGCGCGAAAAATTCGTCGCTAAAGGTGGTCCTGATGGCGGCGACGGTGGTGACGGCGGTGATGTTTACATCCAAGCGGATGAGAACTTAAACACACTGATCGATTACCGTTTCCAACGTTTTTACAATGCAGAGCGTGGCGAGAATGGTCGCGGCGGTAACTGTACTGGTAAACGTGGTAAAGACATTACGCTGAAAGTACCAGTTGGTACGCGTGCAGTTGATATCCACACCAACGAAATCGTTGCTGAAGTTGCTGAACACGGCAAGAAAGTAATGGTTGGTAAAGGTGGTTGGCACGGTCTTGGTAACACGCGTTTTAAATCGTCTGTTAACCGCGCTCCTCGTCAAAAGACAATGGGTACTAAAGGCGAAGTTCGTGAACTGCGTTTAGAGCTTCTTCTATTAGCTGACGTTGGTATGCTTGGCCTACCAAACGCAGGTAAATCTACTTTTATTCGTTCAGTATCTGCTGCGAAACCAAAAGTGGCTGATTACCCGTTCACTACTTTGATCCCAAGCTTGGGTGTGGTAAGTGTTGTCCCTGAAAAGAGCTTCGTTGTTGCCGATATCCCAGGACTAATCGAAGGCGCAGCTGATGGCGCTGGCCTTGGTATCCGATTCCTTAAGCACCTTGAGCGTTGTCGTGTTCTTCTGCATATGATCGACATTATGCCGATCGATCAATCTGATCCTATTCAGAATGCACTAACGATCATCGATGAGCTTGAGCAATACAGTGAAAAAGTTTCACAAAAACCTCGCTGGTTAGTGTTCAATAAAGTTGACCTAATGCCAGAAGACGAAGCAGACGAAAAGATTCAAGAAATCATCGATGCTTTGGGCTGGGAAGGCGAGTACTTCAAGATCTCTGCTGTGAATAAAATCGGCACCAAAGATCTTTGCTTCAAACTAGGTGAGTTTATGGAAAACCTACCTCGTGAAGTTGTAGAAGTTGAAGAAGAAGAAAAAGTAGACTTTATGTGGGATGACTACCATAAAGATGCGATGAGCGGTAAGAATGTCGTTACTGAAGATGACGACGATTGGGACGATTGGGATGACGAAGAGGATGACGGCCATGTTATCTATGTTCGTGACTAATCCTCTTAGTTTCTCATAACGCATCGGTCGCTTCTTACGAGTACACTGATAGTTTTATTAAACCGCAATGAAAATTGCGGTTTTTTTGTATCTAAATCATGACGTCTTACTGTTTTTTATGCAAAATTTATCTTTAGATAATTAACGCCTATGGGAAGGAAATCATGGCATCAAAGCAAAGAGCGATCTCAAGACTCGTCGCTCAATCAGGACAAATGTTATTGGCGCACGGGGCAGAGAGCACACTGGTCGGCGATATCATGCGTCGCATCGGTATTGCTTGTGGGGTGAATGAGGTTGAAGTCGCACTGTCAGCCAATGCGCTTGTTGTAACTACCGTAATGGATGATCACTGTATTACCACTACTCGAAGTTGTGCTGATCGTGGCATTAACATGCAGGTTATCACCGACATTCAACGCATTTGCATCATGATGGAGAAGGGAATTCTCGATTATGATTTGGCGTATAAAAAGATTCAAAACATCAGCCCCGAGCGCTACAACCGTTGGTTAGTGGTTGTGATGATAGGGTTGTCGTGCGCCTCTTTTAGCCACCTTGCGGGCGGAGACTGGCAAGTCTTCATGATGACTTTTATTGCTTCAGCTTGCGGTATGATCGTCAGGCAAGAGATTGGGCACCGCCATTTCAATCCGCTATTAAACTTTGCTATCACAGCATTCGTTACCACGACCATTTCAGCTCAAGCCGTACTTTACAATATTGGCGGCCAACCCACGATCGTGATGGCTTCATCTGTATTAATGTTAGTACCTGGTTTTCCTCTGATTAACTCCGTCGCTGATATGCTTAAAGGCCATATTAATATGGGGTTAGCGCGCTTTACCATGGCCAGCTTATTAACTCTGGCGACGAGCTTGGGCATTGTCGCGGCGATGAGTCTATCAGATGTTTGGGGGTGGGCAAGCTAATGAGTATTTTCGAACTGTTTTTAGGTCTGCTCAACGATATGTTTTTCGCCGCTATTCCTGCGGTTGGGTTTGCATTGGTGTTTAACGTTCCGCAACGTGCTTTAATTTATTGTGCACTCGGTGGTTCTATCGGTCATGGTAGCCGGTATCTGATGATGCACTTTGGTATTCCAATCGAATGGGCGACGTTCTTCGCCGCAACCGTGGTTGGTATGATAGGGGTTCATTGGTCACATAAACTGTTAGCACATCCGAAGGTGTTTACGGTTGCAGCTCTAATTCCTATGGTGCCAGGTGTGTTCGCCTTCAAGGCGATGATTGCGATGGTGGAGATTAACAGGGCAGGCTACACGCCTGAGTTGTTGGCAATGTTGATGGAGAACTTTTTAAAATCGATGTTCATTATCGCAGGGTTGGCGGTTGGCTTAGCTGTGCCAGGGCTGTTATTCTATCGCCGTAGACCTATCGTTTAGCGTTAATTTTCTTTTTAGGGACAGGACTTTCGATTTATGATCATCAGCATGATAGCGGCAATGGCAAACAACCGTATAATTGGTAAAGACAATCAGATGCCTTGGCATTTACCTGCGGATTTTGCATGGTTTAAACGCTCGACTATGGGTAAACCAGTCGTGATGGGACGTAAGACCTACGATTCTATTGGACGCCCTTTGCCGGGTCGGTTGAATGTCGTAATCAGCCGTGATGAGAGTTTAAAGATTGAAGGTGTAACGACGGTAACTTCTATTGAACAGGCTCTAGAGCTACTCAGTGATGTTGAAGAGGTGATGATCATTGGTGGCGGCTCTATTTATGAGAGCTGCTTACCTAAAGCGGACAAGTTGTATCTGACTTACATCGATTTCGCCGTCGATGGAGATACACAATTTCCTGACTGGGGTGAAGGTTGGAAGCAGAGCTTTAACGAGAGCTATCAAGCTGACGAGAAAAACAAACACAACATGGAGTTTGTGATTCTCGAGCGTTAACTGTGGTTATCAATAGCTCGTCTCTGAAAAATGCTTGCGTTACCCTACCAAGGTAGCGCAAGTTTCTCGTATCTTTATAGCGCTTTCTGAGTGAAAAACTGTTTATCTTCCCAGCGAAGAATTGTCAATTCACCTCCCCAGACGCATCCAGTATCAAGTCCAATTACGTCTTTTCCGTTATAGCCTTCAAGCGCAGCCCAGTGTCCAAAAACAACGGTTTTATCGAGCTTTATGCGTTGCGGAAGGTCAAACCATGGCACTAATGGTTCATCGGTAATCTCATTCGGTGGTAGCTTACATGCCATGTCGAGACGGCCATCTTCAAAACAGAAACGCATTCTTGTCAGGCTATTGATCGCATAGCGATAGCGCTCAATATCATGTAAATCCTGATGCCATAAATCAGGCGCGTTGCTGTACATGTTTTCGATTAGCCATTGCCATTTATCGGACTTTAACAAGGATACGATCTCTCGATTTTCAACACGTGCTCTTTCTAGATTCCACTGCGGTGAGATACCCGCATGGCACATCACGAACTCTGGGTGTTCTTGAAGCAAAGGCTGTTGTCTTAACCATTCGATTAGCAGTTCACGATCTTCAGCATCAAGAATCGCTTGAGTCTTATCTTTTGGTTTCGCTGGAAATAGTCCTAAGGACACCGCCAGAAGATGTAAGTCGTGGTTGCCTAATACAACCTTAGCTGCGTCACCAAGGTTACGAATAAAGCGTAACGTCTCCAATGATTTAGGGCCTCGAGCAACTAAGTCTCCGGCGACCCATAAAGTATCTTGGTGTTTATCAAAGTTAATTTTTTCAAGTAGTCCTTGAAGTTCGTCGAAGCACCCTTGGATGTCTCCGACAATGTAATTCGACACAATAATTTCCTGTAGATACGGATGTACGGCTAATTAAGAATATTAGGGATTGCGAGTCTGAATGGGTCAACTTCGGTAATAAAATCAATGCCCTTGTTATCGGTCATCACATAGTGACCTTGCATAACGCCAACAGGGGTTTCGATGACCGTACCACTTGTGTAGGTGTACTCGTCGTTGGCTTCAATCACGGGTTGTTGGCCAACTACACCATCACCCTCAATGGTGAGCTGCTTGCCGTTAGAGTCGGTAATTAACCAGCGGCGAGACATAAGTTGCACCGTTGTTTTACTTAGATTTTTGATGGTAATAATGTAGGCGAAGACATAACGATTCTTCGTTGGCTCAGATTGTTCTTCTATGTACTTAGAGTGAACCTGGCATTTGATACAAGGCGTAGATATATCCATATTCGCACCTTTTGTTGTTGATATACTTAATGTAATTAAAGTATTACATAAAAAAGGCTCCTAACCGAAGTGTAGGAGCCTTTTTTATTTATTTGTCAGCGTTATGACTGTCGTACAACCAGTTTGCCATGTCGACAAACTGCTCGAGCGTTAAGTTCTCAGGACGCATGCTTGGGTTGATACCTAGCTCTTCAAGCACTTCCTTATCGATTAAGCTCTTGTAGCAGTTACGAACTGTTTTACGACGTTGGTTAAAGCCTTCACGACATACGCGATCTAGCCATTTCAGATCTTTTGCCGGATAAGGCAGCACTTCGTATGGCTGTAGGCGCACGACTGCTGAGTCTACTTTCGGTGGCGGAACGAAGGCCGTTGGTGGAACTTCTAACACAGGCGTTACTTTACAGTAGTATTGAGCCATTACAGTAAGACGACCGTAAGCTTTACTGCCAGGGCCAGCAGCTAGACGGTTAACCACTTCTTTTTGAAGCATAAAGTGCATGTCTTGCACGTCTTTATGGAATTCAAAAAGGTGGAACATCAATGGTGTAGAGATGTTATATGGCAAGTTACCAAAGATGCGTAGCTTATTGTTTGGCTTAACCAGTTCTTGGAAATCGAACTTCATCGCATCGCCTTCACGGATCGTTAGCTTGTCCGCAAGATCTGGATGGTTACGAAGACGTTCTGCAAGGTCTCTATCCAATTCGATAACAGTAAATTTATCGACAAGCTTACCCACAGGCTCAGTAATTGCGCCTAGACCAGGACCGATCTCTACCAAGTTTTGACCTGGTAGTGGGTTAATACTCGATACGATGCCATCAATAATGTATGGATCGTTAAGGAAGTTTTGACCAAAACGTTTACGCGCTTTGTGCCCTAAGTGGACATCATTTCTCATTGCTTTTTCTCTACTAATTCAATGGCGTGCGTGAGCGCTGTTCTAAAGCTCCCTGTATCGGCTTGGCCTTTCCCTGCCAAGTCTAAGGCGGTACCGTGGTCGACTGATGTGCGAATAAACGGTAAGCCAAGCGTGATGTTCACTGAGCGACCAAACCCTTTGTATTTCAATACCGGGAGTACTTGGTCGTGATACATACCTAAAACAGCATCTGCATCTTGCAAATATTTTTCATTAAAGATGGTGTCTGCTGGCAATGGGCCAACTAAATTGATGCCATCTTTTTGGCGAATTTTTTCTAGCGTCGGGGTGATAGTTTCAATCTCTTCACGCCCTAAACAACCATCTTCACCAGCATGTGGATTCAAGCCACACACATAGATAGTTGGTTTCTCAATAGCAAATTTTTCAACCAAGTCTTTATTTAGAATAGCAATAATTTGCTCTAATCTGTCTTCGGTCACAGCTTGAGATACATAAGCTAGTGGGATGTGCGTTGTTACTAGCGCAACACGCAGCCCTTCAGTTGCCAACATCATCACCACCAGTGGTGTATTGGACTTCTCTGCAAAGAACTCGGTATGGCCGCTAAAAGCAACGCCAGCTCGGTTAATTACACCCTTGTGAACGGGGCCGGTGACAATAGCATCAAATTCATCATTCATACAGCCAATTGCTGCGGTTTCTAAAGTATTTAATACGTAATGACCATTAGCCTCATTGAGTTGACCTGCAACTGCCGTTTTAGCAAGTGGAACGTGTTTCACTACCAGTGTGCCAGCGCGTTGCGGTTGCTTAGCTGCATTTGCATCGTAGTCCAGAAGATCGACTTCGATACCAAGAATTTTAGCTCGCTCGGATAGCAGTGTTTTATCAGCACAAACCACGAGTTGATGAGGCCAACTTTCTTGAGATAGAGCCAAAGTTAAATCTGGGCCTATCCCTGCTGGTTCACCTGCGGTTATGACAATACGTTTAGTTGTTGTCATCTTGGTCGTCCTCAACCATCTCAACAAAGGCACTTGCTCTTACTTCTTGTAGCCAAGCACCAGCTTCTTCGTTGAATTTACGGTTAAATAGAATTTGGTAAGCTTTGTTTTTCAAAGCTGAATCGGTACGGTCGACTTCGCGACGGTCTAGTACTTCAACAATGTGCCAACCGTGTACGGTTTTGAATGGCGCACTGATTTTGCCTTCTGGTAGCGTTTCTACTTGGTGTTTGAATTCTGGTACATACAAATCTGGTGTTTGGTAGCCTAGCTCACCATCTTGTACTGCAGAACCTGGATCTTGGCTGTATTGCTGTGCAAGGTCGCCAAAGCTCGCTTCACCTGCGTTTACGCGGCGCGTGATCTTTTCAAGTTGTTCTTTCGCGCCATCGTCACTCAAGATTACGGTTGGCTTAATCAAGATATGACGAGCATTCACTTCCGTTACTGCTACGGTTTCTAAGCCTTTCACATCTTCAATTTTTAGAATGTGGAAACCTACACCGCTACGGAAAGGACCGATGATGCTGCCTTTATTTTGCATTTTGATTTGGTCAGCAAAAATGGTTGGCATCTCTTCTTTACGCATCCAACCCCAATCACCACCTTGCAGCGCTTTAGGACCCTTAGAGTAAGTATATGCCATGGTGCTGAAATCTTTGCCTGAGTTCAGTTCTTCAACCAGTTCAGTAGCTTGAGCTTCTAACTCTTCTTTGGTTTGGTCATCATTAAAGCGCAGTTGAATGTGGCCAATTTTATATTGAACGGTCGCGTTAGTCTCTTGCGCTAAGATATCTGCTAGGTTATCAACTTCCGCAGGAAGAATATTGATACGGCGACGAACTAAGGCGTTACGAGCTTCACTTGCTGCAATCTCTTTTCTTACTTGCTCTCGAAATGCATTGTAGCTAAGGCCTTCTTCAGCAACCGATGCGGTAAGTTGTTCTACCGTTTGGTTGTTGTCTTTAGCGATACCTTCAATTGCTTGATCAAGTCGAGCATCATCAATACGAACACCGATACGTTCTGCTTCTTGAGTTTGAATAGTATCGATGATCAGTTTTTCTAGTACTTGCTCATTGAGCACATCTTGCGATGGCAATGTTTGCCCGCTTTTCTTAGCGTTTGCGCGCAGCGTCTTCATCGAGGCATCGATGTCGCTTTGTAAGATAACGCCTTCGTTAACGATAACTTTTACGCTGTCTAGCTCGACTGGCGCTGCAAAGCTTGTTGATAAAGTACAAGTCGCTGCGATAGCAATTAATGTGCGTTTCCACAATGTCATGTGTAATCCTTTAAATTTACTGACGTTTTATCAATAAAGAAAATTAGTTATTTAAGAAGAATGGGCGACCGTAGCTCAAAGAGTTATCTGAACTGCTATCACCAATAGCGCCGGAATCAGATCCGATATTGGTACCAAAGCCAACAATACCGAAGTTCACACTGAAGTTGTTTTCGTATTCAGGTGTGGTATTCGGGTCACTAATGTTATTTGTCAAACGGTTACTATAGGTAAAGCCGATGTACCAACAATCCGATCTATAGTTTAAACGAGCTAACCACTCTAGATCTTCTTGTGTGGTTAAGTCATAGAAATATTGAGCACTGGTGCTCCATTTCGGTGAAATTTGGTAGGAACCAAGTAAACCCGCTTGCGAAATACCATCTCTTGTTATGGATGATACGTCAAAATCTACAGTTTCATTTATGTACTCTTCTGTTACATAGCGGTAGTTGGTTTGTATGTAACCGCCTGCGAAGCGATATTCTAATGTGCTGTTTGCAAGTTGCATTGCAGTAGTATCGATATCGTATTGCACGCCACCATGGTAGAACAGGTAGTCATCATAGTTGAAATCCATTTCAATAGCCCAAGACGAGTAATTAGTTTTTTTGCCTGAATCGTCGTTGTCTAAAGTCTGTTTTGTATCTTTGTCGATATAAAAAATTTGACCGAAAGAGATATTGAGGCGCTCTTTATATTCATCATCAAAGAAACGAGATGAGGCGCCGTAGCTGATTTGGTTTGCTGAAGCAATACGGTCTACGCCACTGTATTTGCGGCTTCTGAATAAGCCATAGTAATCAGTCTGTAGTAGTGTTGTATCGTAAAGACCAATTTCGCTTTGATCTTCTTCTGGCACGTAAAGGTACTGAACTTGAGGTTCGAGTGTTTGAGTGTAATTACCTACAATTTTTGTATCACGTTCAAGAACGATACCTGCGTGGCTTCTAAACTCAGGTATTACACGTGTTACTGATTCCTCTAAATCTTCATACTCACTATCAATGTCATTCAGATCCTGTTGGTAGTATGTACCAAGTAGTCGAGCTTCTGTTGTCCATGTGCCCCAAGTATTGCCTAGAGGGATGGTGATACCAGGCTCAACATGAACACGAGTCGCAGAAGGTTTACCTGATGCGTCGGTATCGAACATTGATATATGACTGATTAAGTCAAAATCTAGGTAATCCATTACCTCTGGAGCATAGTAGTTATACTCGAGTTGTGGCATTAGACGATAAGGCAAGTTATTGCTGGTGGTAAGAACTTGGAAGTCTCGAACAAGTACAGACGCATCCCAATTTTGAGAACGGTATGTTGCTTGCCCTTCTTGAAGCAGTTGTCCATCTTCACGGTTACCGATATTTGAGCTCATGTCCGAAAAGTAGTCAATATCACTGACTTTAGAGTAATCAATTTCGAATAACCAAGATTGTTGGAATATTCCTGAATGTTCTAGTTGGAAACCCCAACGATCGCCTAGATCAGTGTACTTTTGATCGTCTGGTAAATATTCAGACTCGATACTACCGGAACCAAAATCGCTTAAATATCTGAATTTACTGTTGAGTTGAGTGCCACGCTCTTGCATGTACTTGAAGGTAGTTTCCAAATCGTAGTCTGGTGCTAAGTTCCAATAAACAGGAATTTCAGCTTCAAAACCATCGCTTGAACCATACGAAACTGTTGGGTACAAGAAACCGGTTTTACGTGTATCACCCACCGGTACTGTTAAGTAAGGTAAGTAAAAGACGGGAACACTTTGGATTTCAAAACGTGGATTATAAAAAGTGGCTTGTTCTTCGTCTTGGTCGACACTGATGCTCGATGCTCTTAGACGCCAAGCATTATCGCCGATAGGGCAAGAGGTAATGGAGCCATCTTCAATCTCATAAACCGCTTTACCTGTTTTTGCAATATAAACAGCATCTCCGCGACCGGGCTCGCAAAGGAATTCGTAATCGGTGTTCTCAAGCGTCATTTCATCTGTAGTCAGATTATTGGTCGCTCTGTCTGAGATAGATTTGATTTGACCATCACTAAAGTTTACGTTGCCTTCAGCTACAACGATATTTTCTTGTTGGTGCAGGGTTACGTTATCGGCAAGGATGGTCTTGTTCCCTTGCGTAACGACTACGTCACCTGAATATATTGCTTTGTCACCATTGATAGCTTCTAAGCGATCTGACTCAACATGAGCGGGTAGCTGTGTCTCGTTTTCTGCAGCGGGCTCGATCAAGCATTGATCTATAGAGGGCATTTCCTGCACACTACTATCGGTGATTGTTTCAGCTTGAGTTGTCGACACGTATAACGCCGTACTTATAGACGCGGCTAACAAGGTGCGGGAAAAAGATTGCATGAAGTTGAACTATCCTGTGTCACTAGATGAAGGGTTGATCTAGTATCAATCCAATTAATAAAGCATTTTCCTTATGATAAAGGAAATAATAGCATTCAGCATCATCAGACAGCATTACTCAGATAAAATTCATAGATAGAGAACACATAATGCAAATATTTGGCAAAATTTTGGGCGCGTTTTTTGGCTTTTTATTTGGAGGGCCACTCGGTTTAGTTTTTGGTCTGTTTTTAGGACACCAATTCGATAAAGCTCGCGGATTGAACCAATCAGGCTTCAATAGCTCTGGTTTTGGTCGAGGTCCAAGCCAAGCAGAAAGACAGAACGAGTTTTTTAAATCCGCTTTTGCGGTTATGGGGCACGTTGCTAAAGCGAAAGGGCAGGTAACGCCAGAAGAGATTCAACTCGCTTCTACCATGATGGAGCGTATGAACCTGCATGGCGAACAGCGTAAAGCAGCGCAAGATGCATTCCGTGACGGCAAAGAGAGCGACTTCCCTCTGAACGACGTACTTGAGCGAGTTAAAATCTCATCGGGTGGTCGTTTTGATCTTCTGCAGTTCTTTCTAGAGCTTCAGGTATCTGCCGCATTTGCGGATGGAAGTTTGCACCCGAGTGAACGTCAAGTTCTGCATAAAATAGCGCAAGGGCTTGGGTTTTCGGCAGCACAACTAGAACGCCGCTTGCAGATGCAAGAAGCTGCGTTCCGTTTCCAACAGCAAGGTGGAAGCTTTGGGGGGCATCAAGGCCATGGGCAATCATCAGGTTGGCAACAGGCTTCGCAACAGAACCAGCTTGGCGATGCATATAAGGTTCTTGGTGTGAGTGAAAGTGCTGATGGTAAAGAGGTGAAGAAAGCCTACCGTAAATTGATGAATGAGCATCACCCAGATAAACTGATGGCGAAGGGCTTACCGCCTGAGATGATGAATGTTGCGAAAGAAAAATCGCAAGAAATTCAAAATGCTTATGACCTGATAAAGAAGGTCAAAGGTTTTAAGTAATCGAACACCAAACCGAGTAATAACAAAGTTACTCGGTTTTTTATTAAAGGGAATTATATGACGTTAACGTATCAGAATGTTCTAGAGTTTTGGTTCGATGAATTGACGCCTAAAGATTGGTTTACTGGCGGCGCCGAGATTGACGCTTTGATAGCGTCTCGTTTTTCTGAACTGCACAAAGCCGCCATTCAAGGTGAGTTATTTGAATGGCGTCAGACAGCAGAGGGTCGCTTGGCTGAGATTATCGTGCTTGACCAGTTTTCTCGGAATCTTGGTAGAAATAGTCCAGATGCGTTTACTGCAGATCCTATGGCGTTGGTTCTAGCTCAAGAAGCGGTAGCGAGTGGCTTTGATCACCAACTCAATCAACAACAGAAAAGCTTCCTCTACATGCCTTATATGCACAGCGAATCTTTGCTGATGCATGAACAAGCGGTGCTGCTTTTTTCCCAGACAGGGCTAGAGAATAACCTTGATTTTGAGTTTAAGCACAAGGTGATCATTGAGCGTTTTGGTCGCTATCCGCACCGTAATGAGGTGTTAGGGCGAGCTTCGACTCCCGAAGAGATTGAGTTCTTACAGCAACCAGACTCAAGCTTTTAATTGTTGATATACGGTCAAAGAATTGAGAAGAGGCTAGAGGTTAATAAAAACCTCTCGCCTCTTTTTTACTTTAGTGATCAACTTTAGCCTTAGAGCTAGTTTGCTTGGTTGAGCGACCAATCGTATTCATAACTGATGTTTTGAGTATTGGTTACTGCTTCAATTCGATATTGTTCTAAGTGCTGAATAAGCTGTTTCTTCGTACCAAAATCCACAGCAAACCATTCGTAAATCGATGATAGTTGAAGCTTATTGTTTGTAACCATCACGCCTTTGTCACTGCTTACAAACTCAGTTGCAGCTTGCTCTAGCAAGGCTTCAGTATTTTTAGAGGTAAAAGCGTCAGGTTGTAAGTTAGGGCAACCTAGGCTGGCACAGTTCACTGCATAATGCGTGCGAGGATCTTGCCAAATTGGTCTTAGGATTCGGTGTTCAATGTCATTGAGTGTCAGTGATTTCCCATTAACGACTACCACATCATCCCCCCACGGACCGAAACTAAATAGTCCGCCAAGTTTAGTTATTGATTTGATCGGGTAGGCATCAAGAATCAAATCGACAGTCACGGCGTTATATAGATTAACCCAGTAGGCATACTGCTCCGCTTTTGAATAGTTGAGCGGATTCACCTGTTCGAGTTGCTTGATGTATTGCTTAAGTTTGGTCTTATCGGCAGTGTTCACCGCTTTATAGCTAACTAACGTATTTTGCCCCTGTTTAACCAAGTAGCTATCGAGGAATTGCTGCCAATCTTGATGAGATACCTGTTCTAGGTTGGTTTCGTCGCTTTGCTTCCAGTATGACCAAAGATCGGATTTAGGCGCAGACCAAGCTAAGGTTGAGAAAAGTAGGCTGATAATAACGAGTAGTTGTTTCATGGCATTCTCCTGATGACTGACTACTAAGACCTTATGCTTTGCGATTTTCTTTCATGGCTCTTCAGTTAAATAACAGAGCAGAGCTTAATAAACACATTAAGTTAAGCTAAAAACTCAGCCAAATAAAAAAGGTTGGCATTAGGCCAACCTTTTATGTGTACACAAAACAGTGCGATTCTATTTCAAGACTTCTTATTTTAGGAAGCTAGGAATCTTAGCTTCAAACTCTGAAATCTTATCGGCGTGTTGAAGTGTTAGGCCGATGTTATCTAGGCCATTCAGTAAGCAGTGACGACGGAACTCATCAATTTCAAACGAGTACTCTTTGCCGTTCGCGCTGACTTTCATTGCTTCTAGATCAACCGTAATTTCTGCACCTTCATTCGCTTCAACGAATTGGAATAGCTCATCCACTTCTTGCTCAGTCAATCGAACTGGCACCATTTGGTTGTTGATCGAGTTACCGTAGAAAATGTCGGCAAAGCTTGGTGCGATCATTACTTGGATACCGTAATCGGCAAGCGCCCACGGTGCGTGTTCACGAGATGAACCACAACCGAAGTTTTCACGAGCTAAAAGAATTGAAGCGCCTTGGTAGCGAGCTTCGTTCATTACAAAATCAGGGTTTGGCTGTTGGCCTGCATCGTCTAGGAAGCGCCAATCGTGGAACAAGTGCTTACCAAAACCGATGCGGTTTACTTTCTGTAGAAACTGCTTTGGAATGATCGCATCAGTATCGATGTTGGCCGTATCTAGAGGAACGACTAATCCGGTGTGTTGTTGAAAACCTGACATGTTAAATCCTCTAATTAAAGTTCACGAATATCGACAAAGTGACCAGCGATCGCTGCCGCGGCAGCCATTGCAGGGCTAACTAGGTGCGTACGACCATCACGGCCTTGGCGACCTTCAAAGTTACGGTTTGATGTAGAAGCGCAGCGCTCTTGTGGACCTAGGCGGTCGTTGTTCATTGCAAGACACATAGAACAACCTGGTAGGCGCCACTCAAAACCGGCTTCTTTGAAGATAACATCCAAACCTTCAGCTTCAGCTTGAGCTTTTACTTGCTCAGAGCCCGGAACGATAAGCGCTTGCACATGTTTTGCTACTTGACGGCCTTTCGCTACCGCTGCTGCTGCACGCATGTCTTCGATACGAGAGTTAGTACAAGAACCCACGAACACTTTATCTACGTTGTAATCAGATAGAGATTTACCGGCTTCAAGACCCATGTAAGCCAGCGCTTTTTCAGCTGATGCTTTTTCTACAGGGTCTGCGAAGCTTTCTGGTGCAGGGATTGGTGTGTCTACTGAGATAACCTGACCTGGGTTGGTACCCCAAGTGACTTGTGGTTTGATGTCTGCCGCTTCTAATGTAACAACTGCATCGAATTCTGCATCAGCATCGGTTTTTAACGTATCCCAGTATTCGATTGCTGCTTCTAGGTCTTCGCCTTCTGGAGAGAACTTACGACCTTTGATGTACTCGTATGTCGTTGCATCTGGAGCGATTAAGCCTGCTTTAGCGCCAAGCTCGATTGCCATGTTACATACTGTCATACGACCTTCCATCGTAAGGTCGGTAATTGCCTCACCACAGAATTCAACTACGTAGCCAGTACCGCCAGCAGCCGTTGTTTTACCGATGATCGCTAGCACGATGTCTTTTGCAGTGATGCCAGGAGTAACCTTGCCTTTTACTTCGATCTTCATGGTTTTAGCGCGAGCTTGTTTTAGCGTTTGCGTAGCTAGAACGTGCTCCACTTCTGAAGTGCCGATACCGAATGCTAGTGAACCAAATGCACCGTGTGTCGCCGTGTGCGAGTCACCACATACGATGGTCATGCCCGGCAGAGTAATACCTAGCTCAGGGCCCATTACGTGCACAATACCTTGGTATTTGTGGTTTAGGTCGTAAAGCGTGACACCAAACTCTTCACAGTTCTTCGATAGCGTTTCCATTTGGATACGAGCCATCTCACCAGAAGCGTTGATGTCTTTAGTTTGTGTCGATACGTTGTGATCCATGGTCGCGAAAGTCTTGCCAACTTGGCGAACTTTGCGGCCTTTCTCACGCAAGCCATCAAATGCTTGAGGTGACGTTACTTCGTGAACTAAGTGACGATCGATATAAAGAATTGGTGTTTCGCCCTTCGCTGCAACCGCAACGTGAGCGTCATAAACTTTTTCGTATAAGGTTTTTGCGTGCTGGTTTGTCGACATAGCTTTTCTTCCTTGGGAGCATCAGTCCCAGTGTTTGTTTCGAGCCAAGTCATGCGGTTTACGCTGACTTGGCTTGATATTATTCTTATGTACTTGCTTCTAATCGGAGCCTTTAGCTTATGAAGCTAAGATGTACTCAGCGATCTTGTCACCCATTTCAGAGGTAGTCAGCGCTTGGTTTTTGCCAGCAAGGTCTGCCGTTAGCTCGCCTGCAGAAAGTGCTTTAGAAACCGCTGCTTCGATGTCTTGTGCTGCCGCTTCTTCGCCTAGGCTGTAACGAAGCATTAGGGCTGCAGAAAGGATTTGCGCGACTGGGTTTGCGATGTTCTTACCTGCGATATCTGGTGCGCTGCCACCTGCTGGTTCGTATAGGCCGAAGTTGCTTTCATTTAAACTTGCAGAAGGAAGCATACCCATAGAGCCAGTGATCATTGCGCACTCATCAGAGATGATGTCACCAAAGATGTTTGAACATAGCATTACGTCAAACTGAGATGGGTCTTTGATTAGCTGCATGGTCGCGTTGTCGATGTACATGTGGTTTAGCGTTACATCTGGGTAATCTTTTGCGATCTCTTCAACGACTTCACGCCATAGGATAGAGCTCTGTAGAACGTTCGCTTTATCGATTGAGTAAACATTTTTGTTACGTAGGCGTGCAGATTCAAAAGCAATCTTTGCAATACGTTCGATTTCGTAGCGGTGGTAAACCTCGGTATCAAAAGCTTTCTCCGTTGCGCCTTCGCCTTCACGGCCTTTAGGTTGGCCGAAGTAGATACCGCCTGTTAGCTCACGGACTACCACGATGTCGAAACCATTACCTGAAATGTCAGCACGTAAAGGAGAGAAAGACTCTAAACCCTTGTGGATTTGCGCAGGACGTAGGTTACAGAACAGTTGGAAGTGCTTACGTAGAGGAAGTAGGGCACCACGCTCTGGTTGATCGTTTGGTGGAAGGTGTTCCCATTTAGGACCGCCAACAGAACCAAAAAGTACTGCGTCAGATTCTTCACAGCCAGTGACTGTTGCTTCTGGAAGTGGACAGCCGTGGTTATCAATTGCAATACCACCAACATCATACTCTTCGCGAGAAAAGCTAATCGCGTGCTTCTTTTCGATCGCGTCTAGCACTTTATGCGCTTGTTGCATTACTTCTGGGCCAATGCCATCACCAGGTAGTACGGCAATTTTGTATGATTTATCAGTCATGTTAATCCTTTAATTCTTTGTTACTGAGCTATTTAGCTCGTTTTAAATTTTGTCCCTAAAGCCAATAACATCGGCTCTAGGGCTCTGTTATTGGGTGTTTAAACTGTTGCGATTCTTTGCTGTTTCATTTCAGCAATGGTGTCTGCGCGTTGAATGCTATTAATAACGTGCAGTAGCGCCTGACCAGAGGCCTCAACGATATCCGTTGAAACGCCTGTACCGTGGTACTTGCGGCCTTTGTAGTTCGCAATAATATCAGCTTGGCCTAAGCCATCTTCGCCTTCACCTTTCGCGGTAAGGTCGAATTTATCCAATGCAATTTCGTAACCCGTTAAGCGGTAGATACATTGGTATAAAGCATCAACCGGGCCGTTACCGACAGCCGCTTCGCATTTCTCTTCATCACCACATTGCAGCTTGATGCTGGTGGTAGACATAACACTACCAGATTGTACGCTTAGGTAGTTAAGTTTATAGAAGTCATCTTCGTCACGTAGATTTGCGAAGTGCATTAGTGCTTCTAGGTCGTAATCGAATACTTGGCCTTTACGGTCAGCCAGTTTCAAAAAGTCTTCGTACAATGAATCTAGGTTGTACTCATTGTCTTTGTAGCCCATTGCGTCCATGTGGCTCTTAACGGCTGCACGACCACTGCGGCTGGTTAGGTTCAATGCTTTGTTTTTCAAGCCAATAGACTCAGGAGTCATGATCTCGTAAGTGTTCTTGTTCTTAAGCATGCCGTCTTGGTGGATACCTGAAGAGTGGCTGAATGCGTTAGCACCGACGATTGCTTTGTTGTCTTGAATTGGCATGTGGCAAAGCTGGCTAACCAACTTACTGGTACGGTGAATCTCTTGATGATCCAAACCAGTATGAACACCTAGTAACTCTTGGCGAGTTTTGATGATCATTGCGATTTCTTCTAAAGAACAGTTGCCCGCACGCTCACCGATACCGTTAATAGTACCTTCAACTTGACGAGCACCGGCTTGTACCGCAGCAATTGAGTTAGCAACCGACATACCCAAGTCATCGTGACAGTGAACAGAGATGATTGCTTGGTCGATGTTTGGAACGCGATCAAATAGCGTTTTGATAATGCCACCAAACTCGTTAGGTACTGTGTAGCCCACTGTGTCTGGAATGTTGATGGTTTTCGCGCCCGCGTTGATTGCCGCTTCAACCATACGACATAGGTTATCGATAGGCGTACGACCTGCATCTTCACAAGAGAACTCAACATCGTCTGTGTAGTTGCGCGCATGCTTTACCGCTTTTACTGCCATATCGACAACATCGTCGTAGCTACGGCGTAATTTATCTTGCACGTGAACCGTTGATGTAGAAATGAAGGTGTGAATACGGAACTGCTCAGCGACTTTTAACGCTTCTGCAGCGGCATCGATATCCTTCGCTACAGCACGAGAAAGTGCACAGATTCGGCTGTCTTTAATATTTTTTGCGATGGTTTGTACTGACTCAAAGTCGCCTGGTGATGACACCGGAAAGCCCGCTTCAATAACATCTACACCCAGTCGTTCAAGTGCATAAGCGATCTGTAATTTCTCTTTTACCGTTAAGCTTGCAGCCAACGCTTGCTCGCCATCACGTAAGGTCGTGTCAAAAATTATCACTTGATCGTTCATGGGTGCTTCCTTATATCGATAATGAATCGATTGCTATCCAAATTATTATTAAGAATGATGTTCTTTTAAAAGTGCCAGTTACAAAAAAACCCGCTCAGCGCGGGTTTTAATATTTGTGTAGTTCTTGACCCACAACTTACCCGCGCGATTGGTTCACGATAAGGAGAAGTTTCAGCAGTCGAGAAGAAGAAAAACTCATTACACAAATATCCGTAAATAAACTGTTAACACCATATTTACCGCAATTTATTCTGAGCGTCAAACAAGAAAATCCAATATCAGCGTGCTTTGGCGGTGTTTTTTTTTGGTTTGTGCTGCTTGCGTGTTGTTTGCTGGTGTTATCAGCTGATTGAGTGTTTTGTACTGGGCGGTTAGTTTATCGTTTGGCTGATGTGTAGGTTAAAACTTTGTAGTAAATCTTTTTGATGGAACGATTCACCAATAAAATTAAAAGGGTGGCTAAATTAATTAATCATTTGATTAAATAGTGAGTAATTAATCTTCTACAACCATGTCGATTTATCCCTATAATTAATCGTGTGATTAATTATAGGGATAGGTCTCAGTGATGGCAGCGCGTAAAGCAGGGCGACCTCAACAGAATCTAGATGTACGGCAGTTACTCATTGAGCACGCTCGAGATCTGTTCGTGGTTCAACCGTACGACAAGGTATCGACTCGCTTAGTTGCTGAGCGAGCGGGTGTGAATATTGCGATGATTCGCTATTACTTTGGCAGTAAAGCCGGATTGTTTGAGGCGATGCTGCGTGAAACATTACGCCCTATGCAATTACAAATGCAGAGACTCGTTGATGAAAGCAGTCATGAGAACTTTCTTGATTTAATGCGGACTTACTACAAAGAGATGGTCAAAGTGCCGAAGTTTCCTCGCTTGATAGCCCAAGTGATGAATATGCCTCCCTCTGAAGTGCAAAGAGAGTTGCTCGAAAAGGTTTTCCTCGATGTTGCAAAGCCAGCCCAAGATGTCATTTTTGAAAAGTTGGTTGAACAAGGCATCTTAAAACAGAACATGGATCCAAAATTGTGCCGTATTTCGTATGTAAGCTTGATGGTGTTTCCTTTCATCGCTCCGCCGCCTTTATTGGCAATTCATGGGATTGAGATTAATGAAGAATTTCTTAATCGTTTAATCGAACACAACATTCAATTGATGGCTGAAGGCTTTATTAACGCACCGAGCCCTTCTTCCGTGCAGGACCAAAGATAATGAAAATAAATAAAAAACTACTCTTCTTTCCAGCACTTGCGGTTGGTGTTATTGGCCTTGTCGCCGCGATTAACTTGAAGCCGGATCTTCCAACCAAACCTGCGGGTGATAGGGCTCGCTTAGTTGATACTGTGAGCCTAGAACAACAACTGATAGCGCCGTTAGCGGTCGGCTTTGGCAAAGTAGTGCCTAAAGTTGAATGGAAAGCGATTGCTGAGGTGACAGGACAGATCGTGTATCGACATCCAGATCTTGAAAAAGGCCAGGTGATCCCTGCAGGAACGGTCGTGCTCAAGGTTGATCCATTGGATTACGAATTGAAACTGATACAAGCAGAGGCGGATCTAAAATCAAGCCAAACCTCATTAGCGAAATTGAATCAAGAAGAAGACAACCTTAATCAGACTCTTAAGATCGAAAAGAATCGTTTGGTGATCAGCAATAAAGAGCTACAACGTAAACAAGATCTGCGTAAGAAAGGGCTGACTTCTCAATCGGATGTCGACCTGCAACAACAAAGTGCTTTATCTCAACAAAAGCTAGTGCTAGATATCGCGAACCAAATCGCTTTAATGCCTGATGAAAAACGCGTTGCGGAAGCGGTGATAAAGGTCAATGTGTCTAAAGTAAAAGAGGCGCAGCGCTCTCTCGATAAGACCACCATCATTTTGCCAAGAGCGATGAGAATTGCTCAGGTTGATATCGAACAAAACCAAGTTGTTAACCTTCAGCAAGAGATGTTTGTTGCTCACGGAATTAATGTCATGGAAGTGGAGGCGCAACTTTCTATTCACGATATGCAAACTTTAGCCTCGAGCTTTAATCAATTCCCTCGCGATGCTGCAGGTATCCCTAATCCTTATGAAGCGCCAATCAAAGCGACGATTCAACTTAACAGCGGTAACCTGAACCTGAGGTGGCCTGCGAAGGTGGCAAGAATCAGTGAGACGGTTGATGAAAACCAAGCGACAGCCGGAATTATTCTCGAGATCGCTCAAGACTATTCACAACTGCAGCCAAGCAATGCGACCCCTTTGGTCAACGGTATGTTCGTAAAAGCTGAGATTGAGGGTGTAGCCAATCTGAGTTGGGTGGTTCCTGAGCGAGCACTGCACGGTGATAAGGTTTACCTGATGGATGACAATCAGCGCTTGCAAGTGGTGAGTGTTGAAGTGCTTTATCGCAGAGATAACCAAGTGGTTGTGAGTGGCGAGCTACAAACGGGAGATAAATTGGTTCTTAATGACGTCCTGCCAGCTATCGAAGGCATGTTACTGAAAGAGTCGAACTCTACAGAAGTTAAGCTTGAATCGGATACTCAGGAGAGTGCGTCATGATCAAGTTCTTTTCTAGGCACCCAACAGCGGCAAACTTGTTGATGCTTGGGTTATTGATCATGGGTATAAGCTCATTATCAACCATCAAGCGTGAAACCTTCCCCGCTTATGATCCGCCTTATATTATGGCTGCCATCGTTTATCCCGGTGCATCACCACAAGAAGTGGAAGAAAGCTTGTGTGTACGAATGGAAGATGCCGTCGATGGCCTCGCTAACATTGAAGAGACTCAGTGTGAAGCCATCGAAGGTAGCGCACGTCTAATCCTGAAGTTGAATGAGAAAGCGGATATCGGTCGAATGCTGGTGGATGTGCAAACTCAAATCAACTCGATCAATGACTTCCCTACTGAGATTGAATCGCCTGTTGTTCAAGAGCTAGATTGGAATGAACCGGTTGTTGATATCGCCATCACAGCAGAAACGTCGTGGCCGGAGCTTAAGGCCTACGCTGAAGACCTCAAACGTATCATGAAGCTTGATTATGATGTTTCACTGGTCGATGTTAGCGGCTTCTCTGATCATCAATACCGTGTTGAACTGGATACCCAAGCCATTCGCCAGCTGGGTTTGAGTGTCGGTGATATCGCAGACCAGATTGGCCGTCAGAATGTAAAACTGCCAAGCGGTAACGTTGAAACACCAGACAAGAATTTTTTGATTCGTTTTGATGAAAGACGAATTACACCGGTTGAGCTGGAAAGCATCGTGGTTGGCTCTGCGCCTAATGGATCAGTGATCCGTCTGAGGGACATTGCAAAAATAACCGACCGCTTTGAGCTTGATGAACAGAAGGTGTTGTTTGATGGCAAGCCATCGGCTCTGCTTAAGATCAGTAAGAACAAAGAAGACGATGCGCTGCGAATCAAAGAGAACGTAACACGATTCGTTGAAGATCAAAGCGCGATTGCCCCTGATGGTGTGACGCTACAAATGACCAACGATCTCTCCTCTGTGCTGTGGGATCGCCTTACCATGATGGTTCGCAATGGCTGGCAAGGTATTGTGCTGGTATTTGCCACCATGTGGCTGTTCTTCAGTTTACGCTATTCATTCTGGGTTGCAGCTGGCTTACCTGTTGCCTTCCTTGGTGGCTTGTTCTTAATGGCGAACTTAGGTTTGTCGATTAACATTATGTCGCTGGTCGGACTGTTGATGGCGATTGGTATCATGATGGATGACGCCATCGTGATTGCCGAATCGATAGCGTCCCATTTAGATCGGGGGCAAAACGTTGATGATGCGGTGTACAACGGCGTTAAGAAAGTGCTTCCCGGAGTCTTATCTTCTTTCTTAACTACGGTGTGTATTTTCGGTAGCTTGCTGTTTCTCGATGGGGAAATGGGCGCGGTGCTTAAGGCTGTTCCTCAAGTATTGATATTAGTGCTCTCGTTGAGCTTGATTGAAGCCTTCCTGATTCTGCCTAATCACTTGTCTCATTCATTACACAAAGAAAAGAATGACAAGCCAGCGCTGCGCTTCAAAGTTGTGTTGTTAGAGAAGTTTGAGAACTTTCGTAATACCACCTTGATGAACATGGTTGAGAAAGTGGTGACATTCCGCTACGCCTTTATGGGCGGAGTGCTGACCCTGCTGTTGCTTTCGGTAGCCTTGATTGCTGGTGGCGTTGTTAAGTTCCAACCTTTCCCTGAGCTGGATGGTGATATTGCCGAGGCGCGTATCATTCTTCCGCCGGGCGCATCATTGTCTCAAACCGAGAGAGTCGTCGACAAAATTGTCGCTTCTGCTGAGCGTTTGAATGAGCAATGGAGCGAAGAGGCTGAGGACGGTAATAAATTGGTTGAGCATATCACCAGCCAATTCAATGCCAACGCAGACGCCAATGAATCAGGCCCACATTTAGCCACTGTGCGTTTAGACTTACGCGGAGCAGAGAGCCGTAATACGGTTATCGATGATTTCATTGATGCGTGGCGAGAGGATATTGGCGATTTAGCGGATCCTATTTCATTGGTGTTCAAGCAACCGACTATGGGGCCGGGCGGTCGTGCTATTGAAATCCGCGCCAAACACGATGACCTGAGCGCATTGAAATCCGCTTCTTTGGATATTCAGGAGTACCTTAATCAGTTCGATGGGGTGCACGGCGTGCTTGATGATATGCGCATGGGTAAAGAAGAGATTTTGGTTAAGCTGCGCCCTGGAGCCGAAACCTACAATGTGAATGGGCAGATGATTGCGTCTCAGTTACGAGCGGCTTTCTTTGGGCAAACGGCGGATGAGATTCAAATCGGCGTTGAAAATATCTCGATTGAAGTGCGTCTTGATAAGGAGCAAGCGGGCGACATACAGCAGCTAGCTAACTTCCCAATCATTACCGCAGATGGCAGTCAGATCCCGCTAGCAACGTTGGCGACATTAGATTTCCAGCGTAACTACGTGCGAATTCAGCGTATTGATGGGCTGAGAACCATCAGTATCTTTGGTGATATTGATAATAAGAAAGCGAGTTCATCCGCGATTCTGGCTCAGTTCCAAAAAGATGAAGCCGCCAAACTTATTCAGAAGTACCCGGGTTTACGCTTTGATTTCGAAGGGGAGGCCAAGGATGCAGCCAAGACGGGGGCTTCGATGGGCAAAGGGTTCTTGCTCGGCTTATTCGGCGTGTTTGCGATTCTTAGTTATCAATTCCGAAGCTACTTAGAGCCTGTGGTCGTGATGTTAGCGATTCCACTCGCTTTTATTGGGGTGGTCGTTGGTCACTGGATACTTGGCCATTCTTTGAGTATGCCAAGCATGATGGGCTTTGTGTCGCTTGCCGGGATTGTGGTTAATGATTCCATCTTGTTGGTGCAGTACATTCGTCACCATGTCGATGAGGGAGATAGCGTGCATGACTCGGTGGTAAAAGCCAGTCGTGAGCGTTTCCGAGCGGTATTCTTGACCTCAATGACGACTGCGGCAGGTTTGCTACCGCTGTTGACGGAAACTAGCTTACAGGCTCAGGTTATCCAGCCATTGGTTATTTCGATCGTATTCGGCATATTTGCCTCGACCTTACTGGTGCTGTTTATGATCCCTGCTGCTTACGCGATATTGGCGGATTTCGGTTTGGTTAAAAAGCACGAGCCACTAGCGCTATAGCCTTTAGCGTTTAATTATTTGCGAGCTCTATTATCATTAGCGAACGCTATAACCATTGACACGATAGAAGTAGCGTTTGCTTGCTTATATAAAGAATTGAAAACATAGAAGAATAAAGCGGCCTTGGGTCGCTTTATTTTTATCGGTCACTTCTATCGCCATCTTGACTTGATCCATTGACCTGTCTATCAAGCATGGGAAATTTCATTTTAGTTCATTCAAAACGTCACTTAACTGTCATTTGTTGGGCATAACTTGAGCCTTAACTGAATAAGGATTGTTAAGGAGATCGTATGCGTACTATCGAACCTATTGTCCGCTGGGATGTGGCATTTTCTGTTTTCTGTTTAAACAACCGCTATGGCGGGCAACATGCAACGCTCAGTAAAGCGGTGTCTCATACTGGAGATGGACACCTTTATGTTTTGATTGCCTTGATTGCACTGCTGGTCGATAGCAACACCGGTCGAGACTTTCTTTTGGTGGGCTTAACCGCCTTCGCAATCGAACTGCCTATTTACTGGTTTGCTAAAAATACCCTCAAGCGCCGTCGACCAGCTGAATTCTCTTCACTACTTCACTCTCATATTGTGCCATCCGATAAATACAGTCTGCCTTCAGGGCATTCCGCTGCTGCTTTTGTTATGGCGACCCTAATCGGGCATTTCTATCCGAGCTTGTACCTCTTTAGCTTGGTGTGGGCAACTGCGATTGCAGGCTCTCGAATCCTGCTCGGTGTGCACTTTTTAACGGACGTACTGATTGGCGCAGCCTTGGGCATCGCTTGTACCAGCCTCGCTATCAGCTTCATCCTGTAATTATTTTGTTGGCAACCACTGCCGAGCTTAAGTGGTAAATTTAAAGGAACATGCATGAAAATTTTATATGGCGTACAAGGCACAGGAAATGGGCACATCGCTCGAGCGAGAGCAATGGCCGTCGCTTTTCGTCAGCAAAATATTGATGTCGATTTTCTGTTCTCTGGGCGAGATGAGAGCAAATACTTTTCGATGGAAGCGTTTGGCAACTATCAGACCCGCAGCGGCTTAACTTTTTACAGCGAGCAGGGGCAGGTTAAATACGGCAAAACATTCATGAAGAACAACATCTGGCGATTTCTCCGTGAGATTAACCAGATCGATCTTACGCCTTATGACTTAGTGATTAATGATTTTGAGCCTGTCACTGCATGGGCGGCTAAGAGACAAGGTGTGCCATGCATTGGGATAAGCCACCAGAATGCGTTTCGTTATGATGTACCCAAAGAAGGGGGCAACTGGATTGAACATTCAGTGATTCAACATTTCGCCCCAACCGAGCACTCTATTGGCTTGCACTGGTATCACTTTGAACAGCCGATTTTGCCGCCTATCGTTCACACGCTGGTTGGTGAGCAACAAACCAAAACAGCACAAGACTTTACGTTGGTCTATTTGCCATTTGAGGATCTTGAGTCGATCTCAGAGCTGCTGATGAAGTTCATTTCGCAAAACTTTGTCTGTTACCACCCGGATGTGATTGAGCATAGCCGAGTTGAAAATATTGAGTTCAAACCACTGAGTCATGCGGGCTTTCAATTCGACCTCAATCAGTGCTCTGGTGTGGTCGCAAATGGCGGCTTTGAATTGCCATCTGAAGCCCTAACTTTGGGGAAGAAATTGCTTCTCAAACCACTCGAAGGACAGTTCGAACAACAGAGCAATGTGGCGACGCTAGAGGCCCTTGGGTTAGCTCAAACCATGACGTTTTTAGATGCGGCTATCTTGCGCGCTTGGCTCAGTGAAAAACAGGCCGAAGTGGTCACCTATCCAGACGTGGCAAGTGCACTCGTTGAGTGGGTATTAGCAGGGAATTGGTCTAATCAAGATGATTTAAGAAAGCAACTTTGGGACAAGGTCGACTTTCCAAGTTATGCATCGCTCACCTAACTCATAAGTGCTATTTCTGAATTGGCCGGTTGAATAATTCACGAGTTCAATAAATTGTAACAAATGTAACCAAACGATAGAACAGCTAAATAAGTCGAAATTAAACTCATAAGTAACGCATTTTATGTTTTTTTATAACTCTATAAATAATTGATTTTTAGATGTTGTTTAATCATTAAGGTAAAATAAAATTATTCTTTATCAATCTTGTTGGTAGCTCGAGATGCATTGGTTAATAGTAATGTCAATCCGAAAAACATCGGTCTGATAAATATAAGAATTAGTGGTTATCTATTCTCATACCATTACCAATTTAACGCTGTCGAACCGACAAGAGGCAACTTGAATGTTAGATAAGAAAGACGCAATGAGTGCTATTGCAAGCTACAGAATGGAAAGCACACTTCGTGGAGTCGACTTAAATCTTTTGACTGTATTTGATGCAGTTATGCAAGAGCAAAACATTACACGTGCAGCTCACAATCTGGGTATGTCTCAGCCTGCTGTAAGTAACGCTGTTGCTCGTCTAAAAGTGATGTTTAACGACGAACTATTCATGCGTCAAGGTCGTGGTATTCAACCGACTCAACGTGCTCGTCAGTTGTTTGGTCCAATCCGCCAAGCGCTACAGTTAGTACGCAACGAACTACCAAGTTCTGTGTTCTCTCCAGAGTCGTCTTCTCGCCTGTTCAAACTAGCGATTTGCAGCCCTTGTGATATGCGTTTTGCTCCTAAGATTATGTCGACAATCAACGAGCAAGCACCTAGCGTGAAACTGCACATGGATGCTGAATTCGATCGTCAACTTTCTGAGCGTATGCGCTACCAAGAAATCGACTTCGTTATTGATTACGCTCGTTTTGATGAGCAAGGCTTCTCAAGCACTGAAATCTTCCAAGACGAATTAGTTGTGGTTGCTTCTGCTTCTCACCCACGTATCAACGGTGAAGTTTCTGCGGCAGAGCTGCTTAACGAAAAGCACGCAAAACTGTCTCGCATCCATGGTCAACGTAGCTTCTCTGAGCAAGCTTACCGTGACCTAGATTGCACGCCTTTCTACGAAGGTACGAGTTTAAGCAACGTTCTTTACGTTGTAGGCCAATCTGAACTAGTAACAATTGCTCCTCGTTGGATGGTAGAACATGCAGCAAACAAAGAGCAGCTTCAGATTCTAGATTTCCCATTCGATAATGCGGCGATTTCTGGCTTCCTAAGCTGGCACGAATCAAGTGAAAAGGATAAAGGACACATTTGGTTACGAGATCAGTTAATGATGATCTGTGGCGAAGTAGTGGCACTTAACTAGACACTAATCCCTATGATTTATAAGCCCTAAGCTAGGAGACTGGCTTAGGGCTTTTTTATGCGCGCTATTTTAGTAGGTAGAAAACTAAGCGTTAGACGTACTATTACTTATAACTTTGAGCTTCATCAGTTGCCTTTTCCATGATCAGAGGTACACTTGTGCGCTCAAAAAAGCTTACAGGTGTAAGCCTAAAGGTAAAGAGATGGCCAATTTAGATTTTCATATCGTAAAAAGACTTCGTGACCAAATTGCCCAAGGCGGCAACCGTACAGCTTTGAAGCACAAAGTAGACAATGTATGGCAAGGCATTAGCTGGGAACAGTTTGGACAACAAATCGATACGCTTTCATTAGCACTATTGGCTCAGGGACTGAGAGTTCAAGATAAGATCGGTATCTATTCAAATAATATGCCTCAATGGACCGTGGCAGATTTTGCATCTTTACAAGCTCGTCTTGTGACTGTGCCGATTTATCCAACCAACACAGCAGCACAGTCGTCTTACATCATCCAAAATGCGGATGTGAAGATCTTATTCGTTGGTGAGCAAGTTCAATTTGACGCGGCGGTGAGCCTATTCGAAGAGTGTGAACAGCTAGAAGTGGTTGTCGCGATGTCTGATGATATCGATCTTCAAGGCCATAGCTTTGCGGTATCTTGGGCTGATTTCATGGCGCGCGGTGTTGAAGCTCAGCAAGCTGAACTTGATGCTCGTCTTGCAGATGCAAGCATGGACGACCTACTAACTCTTATCTATACCTCTGGTACCACAGGTCAGCCAAAAGGCGTAATGCTTGATTACACCAACATTGGCTACCAGTTAGAAGGCCACGATGAGCGTCTAAGTTTAAGCAAAGACGATATCTCATTGTGTTTCTTACCTCTATCTCACGTATTTGAGCGTGCGTGGACGTTCTACGTTCTCTATAAAGGCGCAACCAACTGTTACTTGCAAGATACCATGCAGGTGCGTGACGCGCTGAGCGACGTGAAGCCAACCGTAATGTGTGCGGTTCCACGTTTCTACGAGAAGATTTTCTCTGCGATTCACGAGAAGGTTTCGAAAGCGCCGTTTATCCGCAAGGTTCTATTTACTTGGGCGGTGAACATGGGAGCGAAACTCTCTGTTTGTCACCAAGAAGGTCGCACTCCTTCGCTAATGCTGAAGAAGAGCCATGCATTAGCAGATAAGCTAGTACTCTCTAAATTGCGTGCGCTGCTGGGCGGTAATATCAACTTCATGCCTTGTGGTGGCGCGAAGCTTGATGAGACGATTGGTCGTTTCTTCCATGCTATCGGCATCAACGTAAAACTTGGCTACGGCATGACAGAAACCACAGCAACGGTGTCTTGCTGGGATGACCGCTGCTTTAACCCTGATTCTATCGGTATGTCGATGCCGGGCGCAGAAGTTAAGATTGGTGCTAAGGACGAGATTCTTGTTCGCGGTCCAATGGTGATGCGTGGCTACTACAAGATGCCAGAAGAGACAGCTAAGACATTCGATGAGCACGGTTTCTTGAAAACCGGTGATGCGGGTCATTTTGATGAAAATGGTAACCTGTTCATTACTGATCGTATCAAAGAGCTGATGAAAACTTCTGGTGGTAAGTATATTGCCCCGCAAGTGGTTGAAGGTGCGATTGGTAAAGATCACTTTATCGAACAGATTGCTGTTATCGCTGATACACGCAAATTCGTTTCTGCGCTGATTGTTCCTTGTTATGACTCGCTAGAAGAGTACGCCAAAGAGCTTAATATCAAGTATCACGATCGCGTTGAACTTGTTAAGCACCACCAAATCGTCGAGATGCTAGAAAAGCGTGTGAATGACCTACAGCAAGAACTGGCTAAGTTTGAGCAAGTGAAGAAATTCAAACTGCTACCAAAAGCGTTTTCTATGGATGATGGCGAACTGACGCCGACCCAGAAACTGCGCCGTAAGGTTATCAACGATAAGTATCAAGACGAAATCGAAGAAATGTACACTGAAAAGCCGAAAGATAAGTAGTTTTCTGCTTAGATAAATTTTCAGTTGTTTAAAAATCCCCCTACGAATGTGATTGCATTTTTAGGGGGATTTTTTGTATCTAATGACACAGCACAATGTGCGAAAGCGCACACCAGCAGACTCGCTGTTTATCGATAAATAGTGATCTATTGAAATATTAAGTGCTTTTTTTTGTTCGTTAACTAGTGTTTAAGCCTAGTGTGGGGGTCTGGGTTGGGTTTTATTTAATGCTTTGAGCTAATAGTTGGTTTTTTGGCACAGTTGCCGAATAACAGGTGTTAGACCAGATGATAATAAAGCGTTAAAGTTGTTTCGTATTACTGTTTGTTGTTATCACGACAGACAGCCATAGCCGAAAAAGTGGAAGTATTTCGAATTAGGCTACGAATAAGCCCTAGACTATGAAAAAACCAGCCCAACATGTTCACCAAATATGATTGGAAACTGGTGAGGAGAGCAATATGACAACAAAACCTGAAACAGCCATGTCATCCGGCGCTGAAATGTTATCCGGCGCTGAGATGGTGGTGCAGTCTCTAATTGAAGAGGGTGTAGAACAAATCTTTGGTTACCCAGGTGGTTCTGTACTTGATATCTACGATGCGTTGCATGCTAAAACTGCTGAAATTAAACACGTATTAGTGCGACACGAACAAGCCGCTACCCACATGGCAGATGGCTATACTCGTTCTACCGGTAAACCGGGTGTAGTACTTGTGTGTTCTGGTCCAGGTGCGACCAATACCGTTACTGGCATTGCAACAGCCTACATGGACTCAATCCCAATGATTGTTATTTCTGGTAACGTACCAAATAACCTTATTGGTAACGACGCCTTCCAAGAGTGTGACATTGTGGGTGTATCACGCCCGATCGTTAAACACAGCTTCTTAGTTAAGAAAGCGGAAGATATCCCTGAAGTCGTTAAAAAAGCATTCTATATTTCAACGACAGGACGTCCCGGTCCTGTGGTTATTGATCTGCCGAAAGACATCTTAAACCCACAAATCAAGCTTCCTTATGAATACCCAGAAACGCTCAAAATGCGTTCGTATAATCCAACGGTTACGGGTCATAAAGGTCAGATCAAAAAGGCGCTAAAAGCCCTTCTTGAAGCGAAGAAGCCGGTACTTTATGTCGGTGGTGGTGCGGTTATTTCTGAGGCAGATAAGCCGCTGTTAAAATTAGCAGAGGCACTGAATTTACCTGTGGTAAGCACCCTAATGGGGCTTGGCGCTTTCCCTGGCACCCATAAGAACTCTTTGGGTATGTTAGGCATGCATGGTTTATATGAAGCCAATATGGCGATGCACAATGCGGATTTGATCTTTGGTATTGGCGTACGTTTCGATGATCGAACGACTAATAACCTAGATAAGTACTGCCCTGATGCGAAGATCATGCACATTGATATCGACCCATCTTCGATCTCTAAGAACGTAAAAGTGGATCTACCGATTGTAGGTTCTGCTGAAAAGGTTCTAGAGAGCATGGTGAACTTGCTCGTTGAGCAAGGCGGCACTAACGATGCAGAAGCGATTGAAAGCTGGTGGAGTGAAATCAAGCAGTGGCAAGAGCGTGACTGCCTAGCTTACGAGAAATCGTCTGAGCGCATCAAACCACAGCAAGTAATTGAAACACTGCATAAAGTAACCAATGGCGATGCCTATGTTGCTTCTGACGTAGGTCAACACCAAATGTTTGCTGCTTTATACTACCCGTTTAACAAGCCACGTCGTTGGATTAACTCTGGTGGTCTAGGCACGATGGGCTTTGGCCTGCCTGCTGGTATGGGCGTTAAGTTTGCTAAGCCAGATGAAGAGGTGGTTGTGGTAACCGGTGACGGCAGCATTCAAATGAATATCCAAGAGTTGTCGACTGCGCTGCAATACAATATCCCGGTTAAGATTATTAACCTTAACAACCGTTTCCTAGGCATGGTAAAACAGTGGCAAGACATTGTTTATCAAGGCCGTTACTCTAACTCATATATGGACTCTGTTCCTGATTTTGCTGCTATCGCTGAGGCTTATGGCCACGTTGGTATGCGCATTTCATCTCCGGATGAATTGGAATCAGGTTTGGAAAAAGCACTGGCGATGAAAGACCGTTTGGTATTTGTCGATATTAGTGTGGATGACACCGAGCACGTATACCCAATGCAGATCAAAGGCGAGGGTATGGATAACATGTGGCTAAGCAAAACGGAGAGAACATAATATGAGACACATTATTTCACTACTAATGGAAAACCAACCTGGTGCGCTTTCTCGTGTGGTTGGCTTGTTTTCTCAGCGTGGCTACAACATCGAGTCTTTGAACGTATCTCCAACCGATGATCCGACGCTGTCTCGTTTGAACGTCACTACTAACTCGAGCGAAATGCAGCTTGAGCAGATTCAGAAACAACTGCATAAGCTAATCGACGTACTTAAAGTACAAGAAGTGTCTGAACTTGAACACATTGAACGTGAGCTGTTGATGGTAAAAGTACGTGCGAGCGGCTTTGCTCGTGCGGAAGTGAAGCGCACAGCGGATATCTTCCGTGGTCAGATCGTTGATGTTACGGCTTCTCAATATACGGTTCAAATGGCGGGTACTAGCGAGAAACTGGATGCCTTCATTCAGGCGCTGTCTGAAGTGACGGAAGTGCTTGAAGTAGCTCGAAGTGGTGTTGTTGGCATCGCACGAGGCGAACGTGCGTTGAAAGCCTAGACGATAAGTCTTTAAAAAATAACTTTAAAGCCGCTTTTTTAAGCGGCTTTTATTTTGTTAATTTTTTAGAGTGCTATAATCCCGCGCTGCACTTCCATTCATCTGAGTTAGCAATGCGAAATAAAAAATCAATAATTACATTGCTGATTATCTCTATCATATTGTCTTCTGCAGTATGTCTGTATTATTTGCAGCGCTACAAAGAAGTAAAACAGCAGAGCTTTGACTACTCAGCTAAGCAAGCCGTTCATCAGTTAGTGTATGCCAAGCGAGATTATGATCTTCTCAAGACTCAGTTAGTCTCGGTCATGGAGCTACTCAGTCATAGCCAGAGCTTGGTTAACTTTGCTTCCTCTCCCTCAGACCAAACCAAACATCTACTTGAAGAGGTCTGGCAATCTGTTCTCGTGAACCAGAAGTGGTATACACAAATCCATCTGTTAGATGTCACTGGCAAAGAATTGGTGCGTGTTAACTATTCCTCTGATACCGGTAGAGTGACGTTTCCTCAACAGCTGCAAGATAGGTCGGATTCTAACTACTTCCAATACGCTCAAAAACTAGAAGCCGAACAGATTGGCGGTTGGGGTATTGAGCTTGAAACTGAGCATGGTGAAGTCACCTTCCCTTATTCGCCGGTAATCCGTGTCTTTACCCCAGTAGAAACCCCTGACGAAAGAGTAGGCTACCTCGTCATCAATCTTGATGTATGGGGCTTATCGTCGCGTCTGAGCTTTTCACCAGATAACGATCTTAGAGCAGAAGTTCTCAATGACGCGGGTTACTTCATCGCGAGTAACAACAGCGGTAAGTTGTTCGGAGACTCTATTCCTGAAAGAAAAGGCTATAACCTGAAAAATATCGCGCCGAAGACGTGGGATGCGATCTCCAATGATCAGGTGGGATACGTTTTTGAAGATGGTAATTTGTTTGCCTTTAACACGGTTATGCTCGCGAACAGTCAAAAGGTCCATTTACTGATTCAACTTAATCAAAAGCAACTGATGGATCGGGCTGAGCGTGATCTAGATGATTTGGCCCATGAAGAGATCATTGTTCTGATTACGGTGCTGATATTCGCTTTCCCGTTTGCTTACCTGGTGACGCACTGCCGACGCCGAAGCCTAGAGAGTAAATTGGCACGCGCCGCATTGAATGGTATGTCTGCAGTGATGATCTCTGACAAGCAGCACCGCACAATGATGATCAACAACGAATTTGAGAACATGACTGGGTACTGCAAAAAACAAGTTATCGGTCAGAATGCATTGCAGTTGCTGCTTGATAATACCGACCAAGTGCTCTCAAGCTCGGCTATTTGGAGTCATTTAGAGCAAGAAGAAGTATGGGAAGGGGAGGTTCAGTGTAAGAACAAGCTGCGTATTCCTTTTACTGCGATCATGCGAGTGCATGCGGTCAAAAACAATTCAGGCAAAGTCAGTTACTACATCACCTCGTTGGTTGATATTTCCGTAAGGAAGGAGCTTGAGGTACGTTTGAGGATTTTAAGTGAACGTGACTCTTTGAGTAATCTCTGGAACCGACGAAAATTCGAAGAGCAGCTGGCCTACTATTCTCGCTTAGTTGAGCGTTACCCGATCGAAGCGACCACCTGCTTAGCCTTGGTGGACATCGATAACTTCAAGCGAATCAATGATGAGCTTGGCCACGACGAAGGTGACCGTGTGATCGCTGGTGTTGCTAAACTTCTGCAAGATAGCCTTCGTGGGACGGACTTTGTTGCACGTGTCGGAGGAGAAGAGTTTGCACTCTTGATGCCACACACGTCTCTGCCAGAAGCAAAGCGCGTATTGGATCGCTTGCGAATAGAGATTGAACTGGCAGCCGGAACTAAGGTAACGGTGAGTGTTGGCTTTACTGATTTAACAAGTAACAGTACTCGCTCATACAAGTGTGCCGATGTTGCGCTTTACGAATCTAAATCGTCTGGTCGTAATACGGTCTCTATGTGTCCTAGCTACGATGATGTCGCTTAGGTTCGCTTCTATCTAGTCCTGTCTTCTCTTTGCTTCACCTCTTCAAGCTGGCCCCGACTCACTTTATCTCTCCCCCTTTTTATAGGAATCTCACTTTTGAGCGATCTATGTCACAAAATCTATACAGTTAGACTAAAGTCTAATGCTGGTGGAAATTTGAGCTAAAATGAACAATAAGTAAACTACCTTGCTTCAGATTACATCGTGCTTAACGGTGTAATAAATAGAGTGTTTACCAGATGTAAAAGGATGACACCGTTAACTTAATTCAACTGATTAGCTAGCCTTTTCAATGGTTTGAAAGGCAGCAGTAGAATTAGGTTAGCTGGAGCAAGAGTTTGGGGATCATACAGTCTGGTTAAAAGAGGCGTGGTATGTTTGTCGATTTTTTAGTGAGGTTAACCATAGGCACATTAGCCATTCTTGGCTTTCAATTGAGTGCTTTGTATTTTTTACCTATGGTTGTGCTACTCAATACTCATCACAAAGAGTTTTTTGGGTGGTAGTTCAGTCGTAATACTGGAAACAAAAAACGGAGCCATTGGGCTCCGTTTTTATTTGGTTAGAAGCTACTTTAGCGTTATGCCGCTTCGATAACTTCTTCAATTCGTTTCATTGAACCTAGCAGGTGTTGATCAAGCAGTTCAGTCGCTTGTTCTACATTCTTAGACAGTACTAGTTTCATGATCATTTCGTGTTCATCAATATTGAACAGATCATCTGATGCGCTTTCTGCAGACATAGCGAGGAAGCGGTAACGTTTCACTTGGTTAATTAGGTCATCAAAGAACTTAAACATGTTCTCTGAATCTGCACCTTCAAGCAGTGCGACATGGAATTGCTGGTGGCGCTCTTCCCATTCTACACAGTCAAACTCTTCAGATACGTACTGTACTCGCGATAGTTTATGGTAAGACGTTAGTACATCCAGTTCCCAGCTCTCATCACCTGCTGCAATCGCTTTTTTAAGCAGAACCGATGATACAACACGAAGGCTTTCGTATAGGTCATTCAGTTCTTTCTTTGATACAGGAGATACCCAGCAGCCTTTTTGTGGCTCTAGCTTTACGTATTTGCTCCAAGATAACTGTACCAAGGCTTCGCGAATAGGGGATGCGCCAACGTTGTAGCGTGCTTTTAGATCAGCAACAACAAGCTTTTGGCCTGGGGTTAACTCACCATTAAGAATATCTTGGCGAATCATCTTTGATACTTTGTCAGTGAGCGTAGGACTAGACATTACAAACCTCATCTATATATGATTTCTAGTCTGCTAATCCGTCTCTTAGAAAGAGTCAGTTGGAGGTTAACAGTACGTAGTTCTATTGTGATTGATAATACAGCGTACTGAAAAGTTAGGCAAGATTTTGTTTCATAAAAAAAGAGGGCCGAAGCCCTCTTTTATATTTTATGCGAATCGGTTCATTCTTATAGAACGTGAACAGATGCCGTGTTTGTAGTACCAGAAGCTACTAGAGCACCAGAAACCATAACTACGATGTCGCCTTTGTTACCTAGGCCAGATTGTAGAGCGATTTCTTTACCGTTGATGTAGAACGCGTCTGTGTTCTCGATAGAGTCAACAAGAACTGGCTTAACACCTTTAGTAAGAACTAGCTGTGCAGCTGTCTTTTCGTTAGTTGTTAGAGCTAGGATGTTTGCAGTTGGGAAGTACTTACGTACTGAACGTGCAGATTTACCGCCTTCAGTTGCAACAACGATTAGAGGAGCAGCTAGCTTCTCTGCTGTGTCTACAGCGCCTTTACATACTGCTTCAGTGATGCGTAGACGTGGGCTGTCTAGACGAGAACCTAGCTCAGCTTTAAGAGCTGAATCAGTACGGTTCGCGATTTGAGCCATGATAGTAACAGCTTCAACTGGGTACTTACCTTTAGCAGTTTCACCAGAAAGCATTACTGCATCAGTACCATCCATGATTGCGTTCGCAACGTCACCCGCTTCAGCACGAGTTGGACGTGGGTTGCTGATCATAGAGTCAAGCATTTGAGTTGCAGTGATAACCATCTTACGTGCACGGTTACACTTCTCGATCATCATCTTCTGAGCGAAGATTACTTCTTCAGCTGGGATTTCAACACCTAGGTCACCACGAGCAACCATGATGCCGTCAGAAGCTTCAAGGATTGAATCGAAGTTATCTACACCTTCTTGGTTTTCAATCTTAGAAATGATGTGGATGTTCTCGCCGCCGTTAGCGTTTAGAAGCTCACGGATTTCTTTAACGTCTTCTTCTTTACGGATGAAAGAAGCAGCAACGAAATCTACGCCTTGCTCACAACCAAACTTAAGGTCAGCTTTGTCTTTCTCAGAAAGAGCAGGAAGTTGAACAGAAACGCCAGGAAGGTTAACACCTTTGTTTTCGCCTAGAGCACCGTTGTTAAGAACTTTACACTTAACTTCAGTTTCTGTTGTTGCGATAACTTCCATTTCGATTAGGCCGTCATCAACAAGGATAGTGTTACCTGCTGTTAGGTCTTTAGCGAAACCTAGGTAAGTTACTGCTACTACGTCTTTGTTACCAACAACTGTTGCGTCAGTTGTGAAAGTGAACTCTTGACCAGCTACTAGATCTACGTCGTTACCATCTTCAAGTTTGATAGTACGGATTTCTGGACCTTTAGTATCTAGAAGGATAGCAAGTTGCTCACCTTTGTTTTCCATTACTTTACGGAAGTTCGCGATACGAGTGCCGTGCTCTGCGAAATCACCGTGAGAGAAGTTAAGACGCATAACGTTCATGCCAGCATCTACTAGTTCAGTTAGCTTCTCTACAGATTCAGTTTTAGGGCCAATCGTACATACGATTTTGGTCTTTTTCATGGAAGGTACTCTCCGGTAAGTATTGTTACAATTTGAAATTTATTTAAGTTCTGAAGATTGGTCCGCTACATCAACATTTTGTGCCTGTTGTGTAAAAGCGCGGGACTTCCAATATGTCCTTCAGAGTTGTAAGTCTTTCATCAATTTTAGTCATTTTATGACTAAAAGATTTTGATTCAATATCGGTTTTCTGTGACTTACCCCACTATATAGGGGGTAAGTTGCAAAAAAATAACAGTCAGTTTTGTAATTTTTTTTCTTTTCGGGTGCGGATTCTACCACCTAATGAGTTCAATATCACTGCTTAACAATTGTCTTAGGACAAGGTTTTATCGCTATTTATTAATTTTTTGGATCAAAATAAATGGACTAAATAGTTTCGTTGTAACTATAATATGTTTCATATCGAAACTTAATGGCCTTTTTTAAATGTCGAAACGAAACACCCAGCTCAGAAGACATGCAATTTCTAACCTAGTGAATGAAAAAGGGGAGGTTAGTGTTGATGAATTATCCGCTAAGTTCGAAACCTCAGAAGTCACTATTAGAAAGGACTTGGCGTCTTTAGAGAAAAACGGTCAGCTTTTACGCCGTTATGGTGGTGCGATTTCGTTACCGAAAGAGGTTGTCAACGAAGAGCTGGGTCAACAAGTTTCGACTCGAAAGATTTCATTGGCAAAAGCCGCTGCAGATTTAATTCGCGACCATAACCGCATCGTGATCGATAGTGGCAGTACGACCGGTGCTCTAATTCAGCAGCTTAATGCTAAGCGTGGCTTGGTTGTTATGACCAACTCATTGCACGTTGCTAATGCGCTTAATGAGCTTGAAAGCGAGCCGACGTTATTAATGACTGGCGGCACTTGGGATACCCATTCGGACTCTTTCCAAGGCAAAGTTGCAGAGTCGGTACTTCGTGCTTACGATTTTGACCAACTATTTATTGGGGCTGATGGTATCGACCTCGATAGAGGCACAACCACGTTTAACGAACTGGTTGGCCTGAGCAAAGTAATGGCTGAAGTGTCACGAGAAGTGATCGTGATGGTTGAGTCGGAAAAGGTGGGACGAAAGATCCCGAACTTAGAGCTGGCATGGGAACACATTGACATCTTAATTACCGATACAGACTTAGGCGAAGAATCCAAAGCAAGTATCGAATCACATGATGTTCGAGTGATCCTGACCGATCCAGCGTAAAAACAAATTTAAGTATTATGCATTTACCTTCCTATAATTGATCTTAATGAAGATTTGGCCTTTGCTTGCTGCCAATAGGAATAAAACAAAATTGATGGAGTGAAACTATGTGTGGAATTGTTGGTGCAGTAGCACAGCGTGATGTAGCTGAAATTTTAGTAGAAGGCCTTCGTCGTCTAGAATACCGTGGCTACGATTCAGCTGGTGTCGCTGTCGTCGATACTGCATCTAACCTAACTCGTGTACGCCGCCTAGGTAAAGTACAAGAGCTAGCTGACGCAGTAGAAGAGCAACAAGTGATTGGCGGTACAGGTATCGCTCATACACGTTGGGCGACACATGGTGAGCCGTCTGAAGCGAACGCACACCCACACATGTCTGGTGATATTGCCGTTGTACACAATGGCATTATCGAAAACCACGAAGCACTGCGCGCTATGCTGCAAGAGCGTGGTTACGTATTTACTTCACAAACGGATACAGAAGTTATTGCTCACTTAGTTGAGTGGGAACTTCGCACTTCAGCTTCTTTGGTTGAAGCGCTACAGAAAACAGCAAAACAATTAGACGGTGCGTACGGCACAGTTGCGGTTGATCGTAAAGATCCTAGCCGTATCGTTGTAGCTCGTTCTGGTAGCCCGATCGTTATCGGTTTTGGTGTCGGCGAGAACTTCCTTGCTTCTGATCAACTGGCGCTACTGAGCGTAACTCGTCGCTTCATGTACCTAGAAGAAGGTGATGTTGCTGAGGTAACTCGTCGTGATGTTACGGTATTTGATGTAGCGGGTGAGCGTGTTGAGCGTGAAATCGTTGAGTCAAACGCTGAACACGACGCAGGTGACAAAGGTCAATACCGCCACTTCATGCAGAAAGAGATCTTCGAGCAGCCAACAGCGCTGATCAATACAATGGAAGGCCGTATCTCTGACACTTCGGTTATCACTAACGCGATCGGCGTTAAAGCTGAAGAGATCCTAAGCAAGGTTGAACACGTGCAGATCATCGCATGTGGTACGTCTTACAACTCAGGCATGGCAGCGCGTTACTGGTTTGAATCTCTAGCTGGCGTAAGCTGTGACGTAGAGATTGCTTCTGAATTCCGTTACCGTGATTTCGTTGTTCGTCCGAACAGCCTATTGGTGACTCTGTCTCAATCTGGTGAAACGGCGGATACGCTTGCTGCACTTCGTCTTGCAAAAGAGAAGGGTTATATGTCTGCAATGACTATCTGTAACGTTGCGGGTTCTTCACTGGTTCGTGAATCTGATTTTGCCTTCATGACTCGCGCAGGAACAGAGATCGGTGTTGCTTCTACTAAAGCTTTCACAACTCAACTAGCAGCGATGCTGATGATGGTAACGTCAATTGGTCGTCTACAAGGTCGTATCAATGAAGAAAAAGAAGCGGAAATCGTTCAAGCACTTCACCAACTGCCTGCTGATATCGAGAAAGCATTAGCGTTCGATAAAGAAATTGAAGCACTGGCACCTGATTTTGCTGATAAGCATCACACACTGTTCTTGGGTCGTGGTGAGTTCTACCCAATCGCGATGGAAGCGTCTCTTAAACTGAAAGAGATCTCTTACATCCACGCAGAAGCATACGCAGCTGGTGAGCTTAAGCACGGTCCTTTGGCTCTTATCGATGCAGATATGCCTGTAGTCGTTATTGCACCAAGCAACGACTTGCTAGAGAAGCTGAAATCGAACGTTGAAGAAGTGCGTGCTCGTGGCGGTCTACTTTACGTATTCGCTGATGAAGATGCGGGCTTTGAAAGCGATGAGAACATGAAGATCATCAAGATGCCTCACGTAAGTGAAGTAACAGCGCCTATCTACTACACAGTACCGATGCAGCTGCTGTCTTACCATGTCGCACTAATAAAAGGTACCGACGTTGACCAACCTCGTAACCTAGCGAAAGCGGTAACAGTTGAGTAATCGACAGCTTACCTAAGATATAGATAATAAGAAGCCCATCCTGTGATGGGCTTTTTTATGTCTGTTAGTTAACGATCAGTGTTAGAGCTAGCTGTAGCGTCATTAAGCGCTCAGTGCTTGCTCTAGGTCAGCCAAGATATCGTCAATGTGCTCGATACCTACTGATAGGCGAATCATCTCCGGTGATACACCGGCTTGTTTCTGTTCAGCTTCGCTTAGTTGACGGTGTGTCGTCGAAGCTGGGTGACAAGCGAGAGATTTCGCATCGCCAATGTTAACTAAGCGCTTGAAGATTTGCAGTGCATCATAGAAGCGAACACCGGCTTCATAACCGTCTTTTAAACCAAAAGATAGAATGGCCGATGGCTTACCTTGCATGTACTTTTCAGCGAGTGGATAGAATTCTGAATCAGGCAGGCCAGCGTAACTTACCCAACTGACTTTCTCGTGTTGCTTGAGGTATTCCGCTACTTTCAAGGCATTCTCTGTGTGTCGCTCCATGCGTAGCGACAACGTCTCCAAACCTTGCATCAACATGAAAGCATTCATTGGTGACAGTGCTGCACCTGTATTACGTAGGGGAACCGTTCTAGCACGACCAATAAACGCAGCCTCACCAAAGGCCTCGGTATAAACCACGCCATGATAAGAAGGCTCTGGCTGATTAAACACAGGGAAGCGGTCCTTGTGCTGTGCCCATGGGAATTTACCTGAGTCGACAATCACGCCACCTAACGTTGTACCGTGACCACCCACGTATTTAGTTAGTGAGTGCACCACGATGTCAGCACCAAAATCGATAGGTTTACACAGTACAGGCGTCGCCACCGTGTTATCAACAATCACAGGTACACCTTGTGCGTGAGCAAGTTCAGCAACACGCTCTAAGTCGATAATATTACCTGCTGGGTTACCGATACTTTCACAGTAAACCGCCTTGGTTTTTTCATCGATCAGTGCCGCTAAGCTTTCTGGTTTGTCGTCTTTAGCAAAACGAACTTCAATTCCTTGGTTTGGCAACATGTGAGCAAATAGGGTGTAAGTACCACCGTAAAGCTGAGGCGTTGAGACAATGTTGTCACCGATTTGCGCCAACGTCTGAATCGCGTAGTTGATCGCAGCACTGCCCGCACTTACCACTAAGCCTGCAATCCCCCCTTCTAAGGCTGCCATGCGTTTTTCTAACACATCATTGGTTGGATTCATTATCCGTGTGTAGATATTACCTGGCACCGCAAGGTTAAACAGGTCGGCGCCGTGTTGTGCGTCATCGAATTCGTACGCGACGGTTTGGTAGATTGGAGTGGCAACCGATTTGGTTGTTGGATCAGTGTCGTAACCGAAGTGAATCGAGAGTGTTTCGTCTTTCATGAGTCTTCCCTGAACTATTGAGCGATTTATGTACTCTCATATTGCCGATTTTTTTATAAAAGAAAAGTATGTTTAGTCACAGAGAGGCAATTGGAATTGTGTGCGGGACGATTCGTTTTTGGTTCGGAAGTGCAGGGTGTGATTGGTACTGAATCAGAAAAGCAAAAAGCCAGAGCAGCGTGAACTGTTCTGGCTTTTCTAATTTGGTGGCCCCTCCCAGATTTGAACTGGGGACCGAACGATTATGAGTCGTGCGCTCTAACCACTGAGCTAAGGGGCCGTAGGGCATAGATTATAGGGGAAGCGTTCAATGGTGTCTAGACACTATAAGGGGCAATTCCGCTTACATCTTAGCCACTTAAATCACACAGATAAAAAAAAGGTGAGCCAACGCTCACCTTTTCTTATTTATGCTTAAAAGCTAACCACACTTGAGTGTGCGATTACTCGTCTAGGAAGCTACGCAGAGTTTCTGAGCGGCTTGGGTGACGAAGTTTACGCAGTGCTTTTGCTTCGATCTGACGGATACGTTCACGAGTTACGTCGAACTGCTTGCCCACTTCTTCAAGAGTGTGGTCAGTGTTCATGTCGATACCGAAACGCATACGCAGTACTTTAGCTTCACGAGGTGTTAGGCCAGCAAGAACGTCTTTAGTTGCACCGCGTAGGCTTGTTGCCGTTGCAGAGTCTAAAGGTAGTTCTAACGTTGTATCCTCGATGAAATCACCTAGGTGCGAATCTTCGTCGTCACCGATTGGTGTCTCCATTGAGATTGGCTCTTTAGCGATTTTCAGTACTTTACGGATCTTGTCTTCAGGCATTTGCATGCGTTCAGCCAGTTCTTCCGGAAGTGGTTCACGACCCATCTCTTGTAGCATTTGACGAGAGATACGGTTTAGTTTGTTGATCGTTTCGATCATGTGAACCGGAATACGGATAGTACGAGCTTGGTCGGCAATCGAACGAGTGATTGCTTGACGGATCCACCAAGTAGCGTAAGTAGAGAACTTGTAACCACGACGGTATTCAAACTTATCTACCGCTTTCATCAGACCGATGTTACCTTCTTGGATTAGATCCAGGAATTGTAGACCACGGTTTGTGTACTTCTTAGCAATCGAGATTACTAGACGTAAGTTCGCTTCAACCATCTCTTTCTTCGCACGACGAGCTTTCGCTTCACCGATAGACATGCGACGGCTGATATCTTTGATGCTTTGAACAGTAAGAGACGTTTCACGTTCGATCATATCCAGTTTTTGGATAGAGCGACGGATGTCGTGCTCGTTACGTTTAATCTTTTCTGCGTATGGCTTGTCTGAAGCAAGAACTTCATCCAACCATGCTTCGCTAGATTCGTTGCCAGTAAATAGAGCAATGAAAGATTTCTTCGGCATTTTGCCGTACTCAACCGTTTGACGCATGATTAGGCGTTCTTGAGTACGTACACGATCCATAGAGTTACGCAGTTCGTTTACTAGGTAATCAAACTGTTTTGGTGTTAGACGGAACTCTTTGAATACGTCTTGCATCATTGTCGTTGCAAGCATTGCTTTCGGGCTTTCATGGCCGTACTCGTTGATCGCTAGTTGACGATTCTGGTAGCTAGTACGAAGTGCTGTGAACTTCTCAAGAGCAAGTTCAGGATCGATACCTGTATCTTCTTCTTCCTCTTCCTCGTCGTCTTCTGCGTCTTCTTTGTCTTCGTCTTCCAGATCAGTTTCAGCAAGTTCTGAACCGATGTGAGTCGCCGTTGGCGCAGCTGTGCCATCGTCGTCTGGGTCAACAAAGCCATTGATTAGGTCTGTTAAGCGAATCTCTTCTGCTTGTACGCGGTCAAACTGTTCCAAGATGTATGGAATAGTGCCTGGGTACTCAGCAACCGATAGTTGAACTGTATTGATACCATCTTCAATACGCTTCGCAATGTCGATTTCGCCTTCACGAGTCAGTAGTTCAACTGTACCCATTTCACGCATGTACATACGAACTGGGTCAGTAGTACGGCCAATCTCGCTTTCTACGCTTGAAAGCGCAGCAGCTGCAGCTTCGGCTGCATCTTCATCTATATTGGCATCGTCATCATTAAGTGCTAGATCATCAGCATCAGGTGCAGTTTCAACTACCTTGATACCCATGTCGTTAATCATTTGAATGATGTCTTCTACCTGTTCAGAATCCACGATTTCTGCAGGTAGGTGGTCGTTTACTTCGGCGTAGGTCAGATAGCCTTGTTCCTTGCCTTTAATAACAAGTAATTTAAGCTGTGACTGCGGATTTTGATCCATAGATGATATCCAACTTCAGGTCTGGTGAAGGACGTTGCATTCTCAAATGCAAACCAATTATGTTAACAAATTTATTAAATGCTGACTAATCAAACAGGGTTACGCTTTTAGATCTAGCATTAAAGCTAGTAGCTCCCTTTTTTCTTCGGCTGATAAACCGACGCTTCTTGCTTTGGCCTGCAGGTTTTCAATTTGTTTTTCAACGCACTGGGCAAGTATATTGTCCAATGAGTCTAAAAATATGTCTTCTTGATTGTCTTCGTCGAGGGGGATTTCCCAGCTCGCGAGACGAGACAGAAGAGCCTCATGTTTATTGTGTCGCCAATGCTCTAATAATTGGCCTGTGTTGATATGGGGATGCGCATGGCATTTATCAAGTACTTCGACGAATAAACTTAGTCCAGGCAGCTGTAAGCCTTTGACACTTGATAAATCCGGTACCATATCAGCATAGCTCGGATTTTGGATAAGCAAAGCGATAACTTCACGCATTGGAGTGCGTTTCAGCTCTTTATGCGGTTGAGGTATCGGGTTCTGTGTATGAACACGCGCTCGTCTCAATTGGTTATCAAATCCAGTGCGCTCATCGAGCAATTTTTCGAGCAACTCTTGGAAGTAACTGTCAGGGATTTTGTTAATCAATGCGCTAGCGTGTGCGCGCAGTGCCGATTTCCCTTCGGTTGTTCCCAAGTTTAACTTGTGTATTTCAATCAGGTTATCGAACAAATAGGTCGAAAGCGGTGTCGCATTTTGAACAAGCTGTTCGAAAGCGGCTTTGCCGTGTTCTCTTATATAGCTGTCTGGGTCTTCACCGTCGGGCAAGAATAGAAACTTGAGTGTGTTACCGGTTTTCAGGTACTCAAGGGCATTTTCTAGTGCGCGCCACGCGGCTTCTTTACCTGCTCGGTCACCATCGTAACAACAAACCACTGTGCTGGTTTGGCGGAACAGCATTTGAACGTGGTCACCGGTTGTCGATGTGCCCAGTGATGCTACTGAGTAATCAACACCATATTGCGCTAATGCCACGACATCCATGTAACCTTCAACCACAAGTATTTGCGGCGGTTCACGGTAGGCTTGCAGCACTTCATAAAGGCCGTAAAGCTCTTTACCTTTATGGAAGATAGGCGTTTCTGGTGAGTTGAGATATTTTGGAGTACCGTCTTCTAATACACGACCACCAAAACCAATCACACGGCCACGACGATCGCGAATCGGGAACATTACGCGTCCACGGAATCGGTCGTATCGGTTACCTTTATCGTTCTCAATTAACATGCCGCCAGTTACGAGCATGTCTTGGGCTTCTTTCTGTTGGCCAAAGTTCTTACGAACTAAGTCCCACTCATCGGCCACATAACCAATGCCAAACTTCTGGACGATCTCGCCCGAAAGGCCACGATTCTTTAGGTAATCAATCGCAGGTTTGTTGGCTGATATTTTCAGTTGAGAGCGGTAAAAATTACTGATGCCGCCCATCAAATCGTAGAGGTTACGTTTTTGTTCGCTGTTGGCTCTTGGTGCTGTTGATATCTCGCCGCTACGTTGCTCTCTAGGAACATCGAGGCCTAAGAAAGAGGCAAGCTCTTCAATCGCTTCAACAAAATCGAGACGTTCGAACTCCATAATGAAGTCGATAGCATTACCGTGTACGCCACAACCAAAGCAGTGATAAAACTGTTTTTCTTGGCTTACGCTAAAAGAAGGGGTCTTTTCGTTGTGGAATGGGCAACAAGCACCATAGTTTTTGCCTTTTTTCTTAAGTTTCACGCGTGCGTCCACTATGTCGACAATGTCGAGACGCGCTAGGAGATCATCAATGAAACTACGCGGGATGTGTCCTGCCATAAAACCTTAGAAAAATGCACTAACTGAGAGTGTGGATAATAATAGTTTGAATAGGTTACAGATACAAACAAGCCGTGCGTTCCGAAGGATTGCACGGCTTGTTGCAATTTGATTTGGGATTAAGCGAGTTTAGAACGAACTAAACCACTAACTTTACCCATATCTGCACGCCCTTGAATTTGTGGTTTCAAGATAGCCATTACTTTACCCATGTCTTGCATGCCCGCTGGTTGAGCTTCGGCGATTGCGCTATCAAGTAGTGCAATAACTTCTTCATCACTTAGCGGTTGAGGCATAAAGCCTTCAAGTACCGTAATTTCTGCTTTTTCCACGTCAGCAAGATCTTGACGATTTGCTGATTCATATTGAGCAACAGAATCGCGACGTTGCTTAACCATTTTAACTAATACAGCAAGAATGTCGTCGTCGTTCAGAGTGATCCGTTCGTCAACTTCACGTTGCTTAATTGCTGAAAGAGCTAAGCGGATAGTGCCAAGGCGCGGTTTGTCCTTGGCTTTCATCGCTAATTTTTGCTCTTCTTTGAGTTGTTCAATAAGAGCCATAACTCAGTCCTTATGGATTAAGTTATTAGTACAGGCGAACGCGACGTGCGTTTTCGCGAGCTAGCTTCTTAGCGTGACGCTTTTGAGCTGCTGCTTTAGCGCGTTTGCGAACTGTAGTTGGCTTTTCGTAGTGCTCGCGACGGCGAACTTCAGAAAGGATACCTGCTTTTTCACAAGAGCGCTTGAAACGACGTAGTGCAACGTCGAACGGTTCGTTTTCACGTACTTTAACTATTGGCATATGCCTTTCACCTCAGGGGTTATTCATTATCGCTGGCTACTCAGTACCAAATCAGAGAAGTTACCCATCGAGCTAACTCTCTATTCGCGTTTGGCCATTAACCAGCTTGATCAAAAATGGTGCGGAATTTTAATCCGATCACAGTGGCTTTGTAAAGCACTTTGTCGATTATAGTCTGTACAATATTTGTTTGAAGAGCTTAGGCAGGGTAATATTGCGCTAATTTCCCATTTTAGACGAAAGCGTGCCGAGAAAATTATGCGCATTATTGGTATTGAAACCTCTTGTGATGAAACAGGAATCGCGATTTATGATGATGAGCAAGGGCTGCTTTCTCATCAATTATATAGCCAAGTAAAGCTGCACGCCGATTACGGTGGTGTGGTACCTGAGCTAGCTTCACGTGACCACGTGAAAAAAACAATTCCTCTTATTAAAGCGGCATTAGCTGAAGCGAACCTAACGTCGAAAGACATTGATGGTGTGGCTTACACGGCTGGCCCTGGTTTAGTGGGTGCACTGCTGGTTGGTGCAACGATTGGTCGCAGTATTGCTTATGCGTGGGGAGTGCCTGCAGTGCCTGTTCACCATATGGAAGGTCACCTTCTTGCGCCAATGCTAGAAGATAACCCACCACCATTCCCATTTGTGGCTCTGCTGGTTTCTGGCGGCCATACCATGATGGTAGAAGTGAAAGGTATTGGTGAATACCGAATCCTTGGTGAATCGATTGATGATGCAGCGGGTGAAGCGTTTGATAAAACCGCGAAACTGATGGGCTTAGATTACCCTGGTGGTCCACTGTTATCTCGTTTGGCGGAAAAAGGCACTCCGGGTCGTTTTAAGTTCCCGCGTCCAATGACCGATCGTCCGGGTCTAGATATGAGCTTTTCTGGTTTGAAGACGTTCGCAGCGAATACCATTCGTGATAACGATAATGATGACCAAACTCGTGCTGATATTGCTTACGCGTTTCAAGAAGCCGTTTGTGCAACCTTAGTAATCAAGTGTAAGCGTGCCTTGGTTGAAACGGGCATGAAACGTATAGTTATTGCTGGCGGTGTAAGTGCCAACAAACAACTGCGCGTTGAGCTTGAGGCGCTTGCTAAGAAAGTCGGTGGTGAGGTGTACTACCCACGCACTGAGTTCTGTACAGATAACGGTGCGATGATCGCTTATGCGGGCATGCAGCGCCTAAAGAATGGCGAAACGGCTGATTTGTCTGTTCATGCCACACCGCGTTGGCCTATTGACCAGCTAGAGCCAATTGCGTAATTGACTATAGTGTATCGATAAACGGTCGCCTTGTGCGGCCGTTTTTATATCCTAGCTTACCGACTGTATGTCGATAAATAATTGCTGATAGAGATTAGGGAAGAAAATGAACAAGTTCACAGTAGACAATCAATCGATGGCGTACCTAGATGAAGGTCAAGGCCCTGTTGTTGTACTCGGCCACAGCTACCTTTGGGATAGTGCAATGTGGAAGCCGCAGATCGAAGCGTTAAAAACTCAGTATCGCTGTATTGTTCCAGAGCTTTGGTCTCATGGTGAATCTCAAGCAGCACCCACTTCGATGCGTAACTTGAAAGATTACGCTCAGCACGTTTTGGCTCTGCTTGATCATTTAGAGATCGAAGAATTCTCAGTGGTTGGCTTATCGGTTGGCGGTATGTGGGGGACTGAGTTAGCGGAACTTGCACCTGCACGTATTAAGTCTTTGGTTCTAATGGATACTTTTGTGGGTTTAGAACCAGAAGTTGCTCACGCAAAGTACTTCAGCATGTTAGATACCATCACTCAAACTAAGATGGTTCCTCAACCGATTGTTGAAGCTGTGGTTCCACTGTTCTTCGCAAACGATGCTCAAACCCACACGCCAGCTTTAGTGGAAGGTTTTACTCAGCAGTTATCTGAACTTAAGGGTGATAAAGCGGAAGAAGTGGCGCGCATCGGTCGAATGGTCTTTGGACGTCGTGATATGATCGAATCAGTAGAGAACTTCGCGCTACCTGTGTTGATTGCGGTAGGACAAGAAGATAAACCACGTCCGGTACTTGAGTCATACCTAATGCACGATTGCATTACGGGCAGTGAATTAGTGGTGATTCCTGGCGCAGGTCATATTAGCTCGTTAGAGCAACCAGAGTTTGTGAACACAATGCTGAAGACGTTTTTAGATAAACATCTGCTATAAGCTTTAAATACTGAATATTATGGTTCGGCTTAGACGTGACAGTTTAAGCCGATTTTTTTTGTCCGAGTTTTGGTTCGCTGCCATCGAGTAGGCGGCGGATATTCTGGTGGTGACGTAACACGATCAAACAGCACAGCATGGCTACTGGCAATGTGTATTGAGGTTTGACTAACCAAGCGTAGAAAGGGGCAAGTAGCACAGTAACCAGTGCCGCTAAAGAAGAGTAACGAAACAAAAACGCCACAACTAACCAAGTCGCCATGATCATTCCGGTTAGATCGAATCCTATTGGAGCGATAGCGCCAAGTGCGGTTGCCACGCCTTTACCACCTTTGAAGTGGAAGAAGATCGGATACATATGGCCAAGACACGCCGCAATTGCCACAACCCCAAGAATGATTGGGTCGATCTTGAGGTAGTAGCCAAGCCAGACAGGGATAGTGCCTTTCAGCATGTCACACAAAAGGACGGCAGCTGCTGCGCCTTTACCGCCAACACGCAGGACATTGGTTGCTCCTGGGTTGTTAGAACCTACTGTTCGAGGATCTGGGAGCCTCAAAACTCGGCATATCAAGACCGCACTAGAGATTGAACCTAGTAAGTAGGCAGCAATGATCATGATAAGTGCCAATGGGGTCATGTCTGTCCTTTAACGGTTATACGCCTAACGATGGGAAAATAATGCTCAATCCAAGAGTAATTGATATCATATCTCGAATTACGCAAATAATACGTTTTTTTCCCCAATTTGGGTATCCGACCTCTAAAAGGACAAGTCATGGCACTGGATAAAGTTTTCATTGAGCAGCTAGAAGTAATTACAACGATCGGTGTTTACGATTGGGAGCAAGAGATCAAACAGAAACTGGTGCTTGATATTGAAATGGCTCATGACAACCGCCCAGCAGGCAAGAGTGATGATGTGGTTGATGCTTTGGATTATTCGAAAGTGAGCACTGCAGTACTTGAGCACATTGCAAATGGCCGTTTTCTACTCGTAGAACGTGTTGCTGAAGAAGTCGCAGAGCTTATTATGACTCAGTTCTCTGTGCCGTGGATTAAAATCCGATTGGCTAAACCTGGCGCAGTGCCACAAGCAAAAGCCGTTGGTGTGATCATCGAACGAGGTCAAGCATGACAGTAGCCTATGTTGGTGTTGGCACGAACATAGACCGCGACAAGCATGCAAGGGTGGCATGGACAGAGCTTCAATCGTTAGGGACTAACCTTAAATGCTCTAAAATCTATCACTGTGAGCCCGTCGGTTTTAATAGCCATCCGTTTTATAACTTTGTGATAGAGCTCGACACGTCACTCTCATTGACTGAATTTTCACAGCAGCTGCGTAAAATTGAGTTTAAATGGGGTCGCTCTCAAGATGCGCACAAACTACAAGATCGAAAACTCGATCTTGATATTGTGCTGTTTGGAGAGGAGGTTTCTGAGTGTGAACCAGAATTACCACGCAGTGATATCTACAAATATCCTTTTGTAACACAGCCGCTTTATGATCTTTGTCCTGCGCGAGTGATCCCGCAAGACGGAAGAACCGTCAGTGAAATATGGCAGAAGATGCAGCAATTAGACTCGCTCTCTGTCGTAGATATAAAACTATAATTTTTAAGGTAAGTAATGAGTTATTTTGAAGCGTTTATATTGGCGTTGGTGCAAGGCTTTACAGAGTTTTTACCTATTTCCAGTTCTGCACACCTAATCCTTCCTTCAGCTGTTTTAGGCTGGGAAGATCAAGGTTTGGCTTTTGATGTCGCTGTCCACGTTGGTACTTTGGCAGCTGTTGTTATCTATTTCCGTAAAGAAGTGGTCTCTCTGTTGAGCGCATTCTTTGGTTCAGTGTTTAAAGGCGATCGTAGTAAAGAAGCGAAGTTAGCGTGGATGATCATTCTCGCGACGATTCCTGCGTGTATCTTTGGCTTGTTGATGAAAGATATTGTTGAGCTTTACTTACGCAGTGCGTGGGTGATCGCGACGACAACGATTATCTTTGGTCTATTGTTATGGTGGGTGGACAAGAACTCAAGCCTGCGCGATGACGAATACCAAGCGGGTTGGAAAAAGGCGCTGTTTATTGGTCTTGCTCAAGCAATGGCGATCATTCCGGGCACGTCTCGTTCTGGCGCAACCATTACCGCGGCGCTTTACCTTGGTTTCACACGTGAAGCGGCGGCTCGATTCTCTTTCTTGATGTCTATCCCAATCATCACTCTGGCTGGTGGTTATTTAGGTCTTAAGTTGGTGACAAGCGGTGATCCAATCCATGTTGGCACTTTGCTAACGGGCGTTGCGGTGTCTTTCATCAGTGCTTACATCTGTATCCACTTTTTCTTGAAGCTTATCTCTCGTATGGGCATGACACCGTTCGTTATCTACCGCCTGATTCTAGGTTGTGGTCTATTTGCTTTCTTAATGATGCAGTAACAGACACAGGCAACGGTCTCGCTGTAAGAATTGTCTCGTCCTAAAATACG
>NZ_JBFRUJ010000002.1:5016-77654 GCF_041474575.1 Vibrio sp. 10N.222.51.C5 | reverse complement strand
CGGAAAGCCGCGATGAACCTGAAAAAAGCCAACAGCTGATGCTGTTGGCTTAGTAGAAATACTGTCAACGTATTTTAGGACGAGACACAAAGCGGATGCTTCTTTCAAACATCCACTCTATAAAACGTGAGCTTATAGCTCTTCGTTTTCTTCTTCTTTCTCTACGTCTTTCTCTTCAAGAACAGCAGGAGTCAGTAGTAACTCACGAAGTTTAGTATCGATCTCTAGAGCAACTTCTGGGTTTTCACGTAGGTATTTACCAGCGTTAGCTTTACCTTGGCCGATCTTATCGCCTTTGTAGCTGTACCAAGCGCCTGCTTTTTCTACTAGCTTATTCTTAACACCTAAGTCGATAAGCTCACCTTCGCGGTTGAAGCCTTTACCGTAAAGGATTTGAGTCTCAGCTTGTTTGAATGGTGCAGCAATCTTGTTCTTAACGACCTTGATACGAGTTTCGTTACCAACAACTTCATCACCATCTTTAATCGCACCAGTACGGCGAATATCAAGACGAACAGATGCGTAGAACTTAAGTGCGTTACCACCTGTTGTTGTTTCTGGGTTACCGAACATCACACCAATTTTCATACGAATTTGGTTAATGAAGATAGCCATACAGTTAGACTGCTTAAGGTTACCCGTCAGCTTACGCATTGCTTGAGAAAGCATACGAGCCTGAAGACCCATGTGGCTGTCGCCCATTTCGCCTTCGATTTCTGCTTTTGGTGTTAGGGCTGCTACTGAGTCAATAACAAGAACGTCGATTGCACCTGAACGAGCCAGTGCATCACAGATTTCCAGCGCTTGCTCACCAGTATCTGGTTGAGAAACAAGAAGTGCATCGATATCAACACCAAGCTTTTGAGCGTAGATAGGGTCTAGTGCGTGCTCCGCATCAACGAATGCACACGTCTTTCCCACTTTCTGTGCTGCAGCAATAAGCTCAAGCGTTAGCGTTGTTTTACCTGATGATTCTGGACCGTAAACTTCTACGATACGTCCCATCGGTAGGCCACCAGCACCTAGTGCGATATCTAGAGATAGAGAACCTGTAGAAATAGTTTCTACGTCCATTGTGCGGTTATCACCAAGACGCATGATAGAACCTTTACCAAATTGCTTTTCAATCTGACCAAGGGCTGCGGCTAACGCTTTTTGTTTATTCTCGTCCATTTCTATCTCCACATAATCGGTTGTCTCAACAAGCGATCTAGAATCTATTTCTAACCCACATAGGGGTGACTAATTGGCTTTCATTATACTGTTGATTCATACAGTGTCTATACCTGTATGAAAATAATTTGTACAAATGTTACTTACCTTCCATTGATAGGTAATCATAAATAACTTGCAGGGCATGGTGCGTGGCTTGTTGGCGTACTTGTGATCTGTCGCCTGTAAATACATGCGTTTCTACTTTATCCCAGCCATTTAGCGCTTTCCACGCGAAGCATACTGTACCAACAGGCTTATCTTCGGTCGCGCCACCTGGGCCAGCGATGCCACTGATTGATACAGAGATCGTCCCGTTTGAATGTTGCAATGCCCCGCTCGCCATTTCTATTACGACAGGCTCACTCACGGCGCCGAACTCCATTAAGGTTTTAAGCTGTACACCGATCATCTCTTGTTTGGCTTCATTGCTGTACGTAACAAAAGCGCGATCAAACCATCCAGAGCTGCCCGCAATATCGGTGACTGCACTCGCGACACCTCCGCCAGTGCAAGATTCAGCCGTCACTAACACGTGTTTGTGTTTAGCGAGTAAATGTCCAAGCTGCTCACTAAGGTCTTGAGTCATCTGCATCATCTGCTTCCCTTTATTTACTGTCATATCATTTGGATTCGCATCTTTTCGCATCAGCCGCTTTTCGCACGAAACGCTTTCACGTATCCTAAGCCGCAATAGAAATAAACGAAAGAAGTTAACTGTGAAAGCCGATCAAAAACATACTCCCATGATGCAGCAGTATCTAAAACTGAAAGCAGAAAACCCAGAAATTCTGCTGTTCTACCGCATGGGCGATTTCTACGAGCTTTTCTACGATGACGCTAAAAAAGCCTCTCAACTCCTCGATATTTCACTGACTAAGCGTGGCTCATCAAATGGTGAACCGATTCCGATGGCAGGTGTTCCATACCATGCGGTTGAAGGATACCTTGCAAAGTTAGTGCAACTTGGTGAGTCCGTAGCAATTTGTGAACAGATTGGTAATCCAGCACTTTCAAAAGGCCCTGTTGAGCGCGCAGTAGTGCGTATCGTGACACCGGGTACCGTAACCGACGAAGCCTTGCTTTCTGAACGCGTTGATAACCTAATTGCAGCCATTTATCACCACAACGGTAAATTCGGTTATGCGACACTTGATATTACCTCTGGCCGATTCCAACTTTGCGAGCCAGAAACAGAAGAAGCGATGGCCGCTGAGCTACAAAGAACCTCTCCGCGTGAGCTGCTGTTCCCTGAAGATTTCGAACCCGTCGATTTAATGGCAAGCCGTAATGGCAACCGCCGCCGCCCTGTATGGGAATTTGAATTAGACACCGCTAAGCAGCAATTGAATAAGCAGTTTGGTACTCGCGATCTGGTTGGCTTTGGCGTAGAAAGCGCGAAACTGGGTCTATGTGCGGCTGGTTGTTTGATCCAATACGTGAAAGATACCCAACGTACTGCCCTCCCTCATATCCGTTCACTCACGATGGATAAACAAGATCACTCGGTGATCCTTGATGCTGCAACTCGTCGTAATTTGGAGATCACGCAAAATCTTGGGGGTGGTACTGATAACACCCTTGCCGAAGTACTTGATCACACTGCGACAGCAATGGGTAGCCGTATGCTTAAGCGTTGGTTACATCAACCAATGCGCAATATATCTGCACTCGATCAGCGCTTAGATGCAATTGGTGAAATGAAAGATTTGGCTCTATTCACAGAACTACAGCCAACCTTAAAACAGATTGGTGATATCGAACGTATTCTCGCTCGATTAGCACTTCGCTCTGCTCGCCCTCGCGATATGGCGCGTCTTCGCCAAGCAATGGAATATTTGCCAGAGCTTGCTGAAACACTGACGCAACTGAAGCACCCATACCTAACTCAACTTGCTCAATATGCTTCTCCTGTGGATGAGGTTTCTGAGCTGCTTGAACGTGCAATCAAAGAGAACCCACCGGTGGTTATCCGTGACGGTGGTGTGATTGCAGAAGGCTACAATGCCGAGTTAGACGAATGGCGCGACCTTGCAGCAGGCGCAACTGAATTTCTTGATAAGCTTGAGCAAGAAGAGCGTGAACGTCATGGCATCGACACGCTAAAAGTTGGCTACAACAACGTACATGGTTTCTTCATTCAAGTAAGCCGTGGGCAAAGCCATCTTGTGCCGCCACACTATGTTCGTCGTCAAACGCTGAAAAATGCTGAGCGTTACATCATTCCTGAGCTAAAAGAGCACGAAGACAAAGTACTTAACTCTAAGTCGAAAGCACTCGCTATCGAGAAACAGCTGTGGGAAGAGTTGTTTGACTTACTACTGCCGTATCTAGAGCGCCTACAAAATATCGCCTCTTCAGTATCTCAGCTTGATGTTCTACAGAACTTGGCTGAGCGTGCAGATACCCTTGATTACTGTCGTCCAACCATGACAGAGTCTGCTGGCGTACAAATTCAGGCCGGTCGTCACCCTGTTGTTGAACAAGTGATGGACGAACCTTTCATTGCTAACCCTATCGACCTGAATGATCAACGTAAGATGCTGATCATCACGGGTCCCAACATGGGTGGTAAATCGACCTACATGCGCCAAACGGCACTCATCGCATTGATGGCTCATATCGGTTGTTATGTTCCTGCAGAAAGCGCAACCATCGGCTCTATCGACCGTATCTTTACGCGTATTGGCGCATCCGATGATTTGGCTTCTGGCCGTTCAACCTTCATGGTTGAGATGACAGAAACCGCAAATATCCTGCACAATGCAACACCAAACAGCCTTGTGCTAATGGATGAAATCGGTCGTGGTACCAGTACTTACGATGGCCTGTCTCTGGCTTGGGCAAGTGCAGAGTGGCTAGCCAATCAAATCAATGCGATGACACTGTTTGCAACGCACTACTTTGAGCTAACTGAACTACCTAACCAACTTCCAACTTTAGCAAACGTACACTTAGATGCGGTTGAGCATGGTGATAGCATTGCCTTTATGCACGCAGTTCAAGAAGGTGCTGCAAGTAAATCTTATGGTCTAGCGGTTGCAGGTTTAGCTGGCGTACCGAAAGCAGTGATCAAGAATGCTCGTGCGAAGCTGACTCAGTTAGAAGCGTTAAGTATGGAGTCGCCAACATCGAAGCCAAGCGGTGTCGATATCGCAAACCAACTGAGCCTGATCCCAGAACCGAGTGAAGTAGAGCAAGCGCTAGCGAATGTTGATCCTGATGATCTAACTCCTCGCCAAGCATTAGAAGAACTTTACCGCTTGAAGAAGCTGCTTTAGTTTCTTACCAAGTAGCTTGTTATGGCCGTACTGCTATTTTGATTAGACGGCATGAAATACCAAAGCCACAAACAAAAAAACGCTGACTTAAAGTCAGCGTTTTTATTTGTCTTCTATTTAGAGAAGCATCATCCGTTCAATTAGTCGTTTTCTACGTTGAACAGGTTTTCCATATTCAGACCTTGCTTGATAAGAATCTCACGTAGACGGCGAAGACCTTCAACTTGGATTTGACGAACACGTTCACGAGTCAGGCTGATTTCGCGGCCCACTTCTTCTAATGTTGACGGTTCATAACCCAGTAGTCCAAAGCGACGCGCAAGCACCTCTTTCTGCTTAGGATTCAGCTCATCAAGCCAGAAAATCAACGAGTTCTTGATATCGCTATCTTGAGTTGAAACCTCAGGATCTGAATTATTGATGTCTGGAATAATATCCAACAGCGCTTTCTCACCGTCACCACCAATTGGCGTATCAACAGAGCTCACTCTTTCGTTTAGACGAAGCATCTTGCTCACATCACCAACTGGCTTATCTAGCTTAGAAGCAATTTCTTCTGCCGTTGGTTCATGGTCAAGCTTTTGTGATAGCTCTCTTGCAGTACGTAGGTAGATGTTCAGCTCTTTCACAACATGGATTGGCAAACGGATAGTGCGAGTCTGATTCATTAACGCACGTTCAATGGTTTGACGAATCCACCATGTCGCGTAAGTTGAGAAGCGGAAGCCACGCTCTGGATCAAACTTCTCTACGGCGCGAATCAAACCTAGGTTGCCTTCTTCGATTAGATCGAGAAGTGCAAGGCCGCGGTTGCTATAACGACGTGAAATTTTTACCACTAAACGCAGGTTACTTTCGATCATGCGTTTACGTGCTGCTTCATCACCGCGTAGAGCTCGACGTGCATATAGCACTTCTTCTTCAGCGGTTAGTAGTGGTGAGAAACCAATTTCGCCTAAGTAGAGTTGAGTGGCATCTAAACTTTTAGACGTAACTTCAACTTCTTCTTTCGCTTCGGTTTTCTTAGTGACTGTTCGTTTTGCTTTTCCAAGAGCTTCCGGTTCCGTGGTTGCTTGGTCAAGATCGAACTCTTCTTTGGTTACTGCATTGCTTATACTCATAACGCCTCCCCCTGGCGAAATTAGCATGACATTACAACTTCATATGTCGCTAAATGACTATGTCACTCCATACAATACGTAATTTTTGCATATTGTATTTAAGGTAAATATCGTTTTGGATTAACGGACTTACCTTGGTAACGAATCTCAAAGTGCAGCCTAACACTGCTGGCTCCAGAGCTTCCCATTGTTGCAATCTTCTGCCCTGGTTTCACACTTTGCCCTTCAGATACTAATAGTCGGTCGTTGTGCGCGTATGCACTTAAGTAATTATCATTGTGCTTCACAATCACTAGATTGCCGTAGCCTCGTAGTGCATTACCCGAATAAACAACCGTTCCCCCTGCAGTAGATACTATTGGCTGACCTCGCTGTCCTGCTATGTCTATGCCTTTATTTCCTTGTTCGCCTACAGAGAAACTCTTGATTACTCTCCCTTTAGTTGGCCATAACCATTTGGATACTTTATCACTTGTTGGTTTGGTGGGCGGTGTAACATTCTGTTTACCTTTAGAACCAACATACTCCTTTGATTTGGATTGTTCAACCTTCTTTGGTGGATCTTTTTTCACCACTTTGGTGGTAGTTTGAGCTGGAGCCGGTTTAGAGTTTTTGCTCTTTTGTGGTGTGGTTTTCGGTTTACTTGCCGCAGATGACGTTGTGGATGCGGCGACAGGCGCAGCAACTGCTGCTGCCGCTACCGTTGACTTACCATACGCTGGCGCGTTGTAGCTAGGACGCCATAACTTAAGCTTCTGCCCTGGGTGGATAGTGTAAGGAGCAGACAACTTGTTATAACCGATGAGGTCTTTAACGTCTTTATTGGTGACATAAGCAATGAAGTAAAGGGTGTCGCCTTTTTTAACTTCATAGTAACTGCCACGATAACTACCACGATCAATCGATGAGTAATTCTTGTTTAGGTTTGAAACGGGCGCAGGCGAATTCGCTGCACACCCAACAAGGGCACAGCTAAGCAGTAAAGTACTTCCTTTTAACAACTTCGAACGCATCGACTCTCTATCCACCTACACCATTAGTCTTTTATTAAGCTAGCTCACCAGGAACAAGAGGTACAAATCTCACCATCTCGATAACACTCGATAAAAACTCATCGCCGTGTCGAACGATCTTCAATAGTTGCTGTTCGTCATCACCGACTGGAATCAGTAAACGACCGCCATCTTTCAGCTGTTGCAGAAGCGCTTGAGGAATCGACTCTGCAGCGGCGGTGACAATAATCGCATCAAAAGGGGCTTTTGAAGACCAACCTTGCCAACCATCACCGTGCTTAGTTGAGATATTGTAGAAATCGAGTTGCTTCAACCTACGCTTGGCATCCCATTGTAGCGACTTTATTCTTTCAACCGAATACACATGATCAACAAGTTGAGCCAATACCGCAGTTTGGTAACCAGAACCCGTTCCGATCTCCAAGACACGGCTATCTTGTTGTAATTCAAGTAGCTCTGTCATTTTAGCAACAATGTATGGCTGTGAGATTGTCTGACCCTGACCGATAGGCAGCGCATTATTATCATAGGCTTGGTGATACATCGCCTGTGATAAAAAGCTCTCTCTCGGCAGTTGGTAAATCGCATCAAGAACCTTTTGATCCTGAATACCATTTTCAATCAGGAAAGTAATTAAACGCTCAGCTTGCGGATTACTCACTTACTTCTCCCCTAACCATGTTGCCATCGCACCCAACGACTCATGCGCCGTCAGATCAACCTGCAACGGTGTTACCGACACAAAGCCATGCTCAATCGCGTAAAAATCGGTACCTTCACCGGCATCTTGCTCTTTACCCGGAGGGCCAAGCCAATAGATATCGTGACCACGCGGGTCTTTTTGCTTGATCATATCTTCAGCGTGATGACGAGCACCTAAGCGCGTCACCTGAGTACCAGACAATTGTTCTAAGGCTAAATCAGGAACGTTTACGTTCAACAAGCGGTTGGTCGGGATTGGGTTTGCTAAATGTTGTTCGACAATACGACGAGCAATCGCTGCCGCTGTCTTAAAATGTTTTTTTCCCACCAGAGAAAACGCTACCGATTGAACGCCTAGAAAATGCCCTTCCATTGCTGCAGCCACCGTGCCGGAATAAAGCACGTCATCACCCAGGTTAGCACCGTGATTAATGCCCGTTAATACCAGATCAGGCATGTCATTCTTTAGCAGTTCGTTTAACGCAAAATGCACACAGTCGGTCGGTGTTCCTTGTACCGAATAGGTATTTTCAGTAATCTCTTGAACACGCAGAGGCTGTTCTAAAGTTAATGAATTTGACGCACCCGAGCGATTACGGTCAGGGGCAACAATGATAACGTCAGCAAGATCACGTAGCTCATTTGCCAGCTCATGAATACCTTGAGCGTGCACACCATCATCATTGCTGAGTAAAATCTTCATCTTGTATCCTTTCTTTTGTTCCCATGCTAAGCCAAGTCACTTAAATTCCAATATCAAGTGACTCAGCTCCAAGCAGAATCGTTATTGCTCGTAGGTTCTCTCTACGTGTACTTCTTCAACCAACTCTCGAACGATAGCGGTTGCGAAACAACCTGCGTCTAGAGAGAACTTAAGAGTGACATTATCTTCGTTCACTTCCCAAGTTAAATCGGTTGGTTTTAACGATGCTTCACGACGGTCATGCCGCATGCGGTTACCGCGAATCAGCGCCATTAGGTCAGGTTCAGAATCAAGATGTTTTTGCTCTAACGCTTGAGACTCATCAGTCGTTGGCAAAGTATTATCGCCAGCCAAAGCAACAGTAACCCATGCAGCGCCATTCGCGATGTCTTGGTTTACTGCTTCGATATTGTCCGCAGTTACCGCCAGTTGAGCGCCGTCTTTCATGACAATATCGCCAACCAATGCCGATGCAAACGCATCTTGCTCAATACGGTCCGACAGGATCAGGTTGTAAATCCACGAGCGAGCCGCAGAAAGGTACAAGCTGCGCTTATTCTGGTTACGAGTACGAACGTTATCACGGCCCCAACGACGAGCTTCAGATAAGTTGTTACCTTCATTACCAAAACGCTGAGCACCGAAGTAATTTGGCACACCGACTTGAGCGACTTTTTCCAAACGTTTTACGACATCATCACAGTCTGTTACTTCAGACAAAGTCAGCTCGAATTGGTTGCCAACTAAATCACCCGGACGTAACTTTTTGTTGTGTCTTGCTGTCGCCAAGATCTCAATGCTTGGGTACTGTGCTAAGAACCCTGAAAAGTCAGGCTCACCTTTTGGTAGGTGTACACTCAACCACTGCTCTGTCACAGCGTGGCGGTCTTTCAAACCCGCCCAGCTCACGTCTTTCGACTTAACACCGCAAGCTTTAGCCAGCTCGTTTGCTACGAAGCTCGTGTTTTCACCAGTTTTACGAATACGAACCATTAGGTGCTCGCCTTCACCAGCAAACTCAAAACCCAAGTCTTCATTAACGACAAAGTGTTCGGCTTTTGCTTTTAGTTTTGCTTTCGCAGTTGGTTTACCGTTTAGATAAGCCAATGAAGATAAAATATCTGACATGCTGTTCTTTTCGTGTTGGTGCTTACGCACTTTTAGTAATTAGGACCACCGCTTCACATGCGATGCCCTCTTTGCGACCTGTAAAACCTAAACGCTCAGTGGTCGTCGCTTTTACATTCACATTGCTAATGCTGGTTTCTAGGTCTTGAGCAATAGCTTGGCACATAGAGTCTATATGAGGCGCCATCTTTGGAGCTTGCGCCATGATAGTAATATCGGCATTACCAATCACGTAACCTTGTTCTTTTACTCGACGGTAAACATCTTTCAGTAGCTCACGGCTATCCGCACCTTTCCATTCGTCATCGGTATCAGGGAAATGACGACCAATATCACCCGCAGCAATCGCACCCAATAGAGCGTCACACAACGCATGAAGGGCAACATCACCGTCTGAGTGTGCAATAAGACCTTGCTCGTAAGGGATGCTTACACCACCAATAATTACCGGGCCTTCACCACCAAACTTATGTACATCAAAGCCATGGCCAATACGAATCATCATTATTCCTTATTCTGACTTAAATAGAACTCAGCAAGCGCTAAATCTTCAGGCTGAGTAATCTTAAAATTATCTGAACGCCCCGCCACTAAAGCGGGCGATAAACCTTTCCATTCAAAGGCTGAGGCTTCGTCAGTAATTGAAGCGCCTTGTTGCAACGCCTCACTTAATGCCTTCCACAGAGGCTTTGCTCTGAACATTTGCGGCGTAAGTGCATGCCATAAATCGGCACGCTCAACGGTATGCTCGATCTGCCCTTGGGCACCGCGCTTCATCGTGTCACGAACTGGAGCCGCTAAAATAGCGCCCACATCATGGCTCATCGCGCCGGAAATTAGCTTGTCGATATCACTTAGCTGAACACACGGCCTTGCCGCATCGTGAACCATTACCCAATCACTAAGCTGCTGCTCAGCGATATAGTTTAGCGCAGAGAGTACAGAGTCCGCTCGCTCGCTTCCGCCTGACACTCTGATCACTTGCGGGTTCAGGTTGAGTGCTAGATCAGGGTAGTATGGGTCATCATCGCTGATCGCAACGACAATTTGAGCGACTTGTGGGTGAGACAGTAATTTCTCAATGGTGTGCTCTAAAATTGTTTTGTCGTGAATCTTGAGATATTGCTTAGGGCGGTCTGCCTTCATTCGGCTACCGACGCCCGCCGCAGGTACAACGGCAATCACGCTTTGAAGTTGAGTCGACATTAATGGGATTCCTCACCAATGATGCGATAAAACGTTTCACCTTCTTTGACCATTCCAAGTTCATGACGTGCGCGTTCTTCTATCGCGTCTAAGCCTTGGCGTAGATCGTCAATTTCAGCAAACATTTCTGCATTTCGAATATGCAGCTTTTCATTTACTTGCTGTTGAACTTGGATTTCGTTGTTCACACCGTAGTAATCAGAGATACCATTTTTACCGAGCCACAGTGTGTGTTGTAGCCAGCCAAACACTATGAGCAGTACTAAAGCAAAAATTCGCATAACACCTTTCGCCGGTTGAAAAAGAAGGAACTAGAATAAGGCACATATATACCATAATGAGCTTATTGGTGCGAGATATGTGGTGTCAGGGAATCAATAAGTCGGGGAGTCATTGTCAGGAAAACAATGAGATTCCCTACTCCTTCCTTCGTCAGTCTAGGGAATGACGAACTTTATATGTGACAAGGAGGAGCTTTAGAGCCTAGAGCTTCTTTCATTCAGTTTTCTACAGACAAAAAAATGCCCCGCATAAGCGAGGCATTCAAAAGTATTAGTGCATAATTCTAACTAGTTGGTGCTGTAGCAAGGCAACAAAGAAGATTCAGCTATGGAGCATAGTTTCCTATGTGACTTAGTGAATCTTCTGCAGTTAACGCAGCTACAGTGCCAAATAGGACGAATTATTGACCTTTAACTTCTTTAAGACCGTTGTAAGGAGCTTTAGAACCTAGAGCTTCTTCGATACGGATAAGTTGGTTGTACTTAGCAACACGGTCAGAACGGCTCATAGAACCAGTTTTGATTTGACCTGCAGCTGTACCTACCGCTAGATCAGCGATAGTTGCATCTTCAGTTTCGCCAGAACGGTGAGAGATTACTGCAGTGTAGCCAGCGTCTTTAGCCATCTTGATAGCAGCTAGAGTCTCTGTTAGAGAACCGATTTGGTTGAACTTGATAAGGATAGAGTTAGCTACGCCTTTCTCGATACCTTCAGCAAGAATCTTAGTGTTTGTAACGAACAGATCGTCACCAACGATTTGAAGCTTGTCGCCTAGAAGTTCAGTTTGGTGCTTGAAGCCATCCCAATCTGACTCGTCAAGACCGTCTTCGATAGAAACGATTGGGAAGTTGTTCGCTAGCTCAGCTAGGTAGTGGTTGAACTCTTCAGAAGTGAAAGTTTTACCTTCGCCCTTCATGTTGTAGATGCCAGCTTCTTTGTCGAAGAACTCAGATGCTGCACAGTCCATAGCAAGAGTAACGTCTTTACCTAGTTCGTAACCAGCAGCTGCAACAGCTTCTGCGATAACTTCTAGAGCTTCAGCGTTAGACTTAAGGTTAGGAGCGAAACCACCTTCATCACCAACTGCAGTGCTGTAGCCTTTAGACTTAAGAACTTTAGCTAGGTTGTGGAATACTTCAGCGCCGATACGTAGACCTTCTTTAAGAGTTTTAGCGCCAACTGGTTGGATCATGAACTCTTGGATGTCAACGTTGTTATCTGCGTGCTCACCACCGTTGATGATGTTCATCATTGGTAGAGGCATAGAGAACTGACCAGCAGTACCGTTTAGCTCAGCGATGTGCTCGTATAGAGGCATGCCTTTCGCAGCAGCAGCAGCTTTTGCGTTAGCTAGAGATACAGCTAGGATAGCGTTCGCGCCGAACTTAGACTTGTTATCAGTACCGTCTAGGTCAAGCATGATTTGGTCAACGTCAGCTTGTGCTTTAGCGTCAGTACCAACTAGAGCTTCAGCGATTGGGCCGTTTACAGCTTCAATAGCTTTAAGAACACCTTTACCTAGGAAACGTGATTTGTCGCCGTCACGTAGCTCAAGAGCTTCGCGAGAACCAGTAGATGCGCCAGATGGAGCAGCAGCCATACCTACGAAACCGCCTTCTAGGTGTACTTCAGCTTCTACAGTTGGGTTACCACGTGAATCGATGATTTCACGACCTAGAACTTTAACGATCTTAGACATTGAATGTTTCCTTCTCGTTGAATATATAAATGTCAAATTTAAAGGTAGCAGCACAACTTACGCAGCTACCTGTATTCCTTTTTACTTCTCTAACTCGCCGCGCTGGAACTCACCAGCCGCTTTAACGAAACCTGCAAACAATGGGTGACCATCGCGAGGTGTTGAAGTGAACTCTGGGTGGAATTGAGCAGCAACGAACCATGGGTGGTTCGGGTTCTCAATAACTTCAACCAGTTTCTTGTCCGCAGATAGACCCGATACTTTTAGGCCCGCTTTTTCGATTTGTGGACGAAGATTGTTGTTCACTTCGTAACGGTGACGGTGACGTTCATGGATCGTCGCGCTACCGTATAATTCGTAAGCTTTCGTCCCTTTCGCTAGGTGACAAAGCTGTGAACCAAGACGCATTGTGCCGCCAAGGTCAGATGTTTCTGTACGCTCTTCAACTTTACCTTCGCCATCAGTCCACTCAGTGATAAGACCAACAACTGGGTACTTAGTTTCAGTACAGAATTCAGAAGAGTGTGCCCCTTCCATTTTCGCAACGTTACGAGCGTACTCGATAAGTGCTACTTGCATACCTAGACAGATACCTAAGTACGGTACTTTGTTTTCACGAGCGTATTGAGCAGCAAGAATCTTACCTTCAACACCACGGTCACCAAAGCCACCAGGAACTAGGATTGCATCTAGGCCTTCTAAAACTTCTACGCCACGAGACTCAACGTCTTGTGAATCTACGTATTTAATATTAACGCTTAGGCGATTTTTCAAGCCCGCGTGTTTTAGCGCTTCATTTACTGATTTGTATGCGTCTGGTAGTTCAATGTACTTACCAACCATACCAATCGTCACTTCACCCGTTGGGTTAGCTTCTTCGTAAATTACTTGTTCCCATTCAGACAGGTCTGCTTCTGGAGCTGTGATGCCGAAACGCTTACATACAAGTTCATCAGTACCTTGAGCTTTAATAAGCTGAGGGATCTTGTAGATAGAGTCAACATCGCGCATAGAAATAACTGCATTTTCTTGCACATTACAGAACAGAGCAATTTTCTTACGCTCGTTCGAAGGAATGTTGCGGTCTGAACGACAAACTAGGATGTCTGGCTGAATACCAATAGACAGTAGCTCTTTTACAGAGTGTTGCGTTGGCTTAGTTTTCACTTCGCCCGCAGCTGCTAGGTATGGCACTAGAGTAAGGTGCATGAACATTGCGCGTTCACGGCCTAGTTCTACTGCTAGCTGACGAATCGCTTCCATGAATGGTAGAGATTCGATATCACCAACCGTACCACCAACTTCAACGATCGCGATATCGTGGCCAGCTGCGCCAGAAATTACACGCTCTTTGATAGAGTTAGTGATGTGTGGGATAACCTGAATAGTTGCACCTAGGTAATCACCGCGACGCTCTTTAGCGAGTACGTCTGAGTAAACACGACCTGCAGTGAAGTTGTTACGCTTAGTCATCTTGGTGCGAATGAATCGCTCATAGTGACCAAGGTCAAGGTCTGTTTCAGCGCCATCTTCCGTAACGAACACTTCACCGTGCTGAGTCGGGCTCATAGTGCCTGGATCAACGTTGATGTAAGGGTCAAGCTTCATCATAGTCACTTTAAGACCACGAGCTTCTAAAATAGCCGCAAGAGATGCTGCAGCAATACCTTTACCTAGAGAGGATACAACCCCGCCAGTAACAAAAATGTAATTTGTCGTCATGTTTAACCTGAAATTGGTTGAATGAGGGAAATGGACTACTTCTGGACGGGATGAAAATATACCAGAAGCCCCTTATCGCCACAACGTGAAATCTATCACACTGCTATTTTTTATTTTTTGCTTCAAATCAATTCATGATAAAAGCTTTGGTTATCTTTTCTCCGCCACTTTGACTTCATCCCACATGGAATCAAGCTGTTGTAGTGAAAAGTCAGTCAAATTTTTATCTTGCTGACGAACTTTTTGTTCCACCCCTTTAAAGCGACGCGAAAACTTGAGATTGGCTTTATTGAGTGCCGATTCTGGGTTTTTACCTAAATGTCGTACCAAATTGACCGTCGCAAACAGCAAGTCTCCCAACTCTTCTTCAACCAAATCTTCATTTGGCGTCACTTGAAGTGCCTCTTCCAGCACCTCATCGACTTCCTCTAAAACCTTATTAGCCACTGGGCCAATAGAGTCCCAATCAAAGCCATATTTCGCTACCTGTTTTTGAATCTGTGTAGCACGTGAAAGCGCAGGTAAAGAGTTTGGTATTGAGTCTAGAATACTTTCTTGAGTTTTGCCTGCCTGAGCTTTTTCTTTGGCTTTTTCAGCTTCCCAGTTGGCATTAATTTCTTCATCGCTCGCAAACTCGGTATCAGAAAACACATGCGGATGGCGGCGTGTTAGCTTTTCGTTAATGCCATCAACCACATCAGAGAACTCAAACAACCCCTGTTCTTTCGCTAACTGGCTATAGAAGATCACCTGAAACAACAAGTCACCCAACTCTTCTTGTAGGTTCGGCCAATCTTTGTTGTGAATCGCATCCACCACTTCGTACGTCTCTTCGATAGTATGCGGGACAATTGTTTCAAAATTTTGTTTTAAATCCCAAGGACAGCCACCTTCTGGATCGCGCAGCTTAGTCATAATTTGTTCTAGTTGTTCAATCGGGTGGCTCATGGTGCTTTCCTATTATTCTGTTTGATTGTTTTAATCTAATTCTTTTCTTAAAACTAAAAAAGGTGAGCAGCCAAAACCACTCACCTTTCTATTTTTCGTCATCTCCAAGAGTGAAGTATGAGCGAGTTGGGGATCTCAAACCGCTTGGCGAGATTCCCTATCACGTTCGTCCCTCACTGTAGGGAATGACATAAATGACACAAAAGGATCATCCAAGTCTCTTAACGCTCATTACATCTTTGATCTGCTCGACTCGACTTGTCACTCGGCTCAGAATCTCAATATTGGTCACTTCCAAATCGAAATCCATTACCGATAGCTGACGCTTGTAGTCGATGCGGCTCTTCATTGTCGTCACACTGATCTTCTCGTTCGAGAACAGTGAGGTGATGTCTTTCAACAAGCCATTACGTTCTAGCGCTTCAACACGCAGCGTTAGGATGTATGAGCCGACAAAGCCATTACCCCAAACGGTATCAATGATACGTTCTGGCGCATGCACGCTTAGCTCGCCTAGCTGTTCACAGTCAGCGCGGTGCACTGAGATACCACGACCTTGAGTGATGTAACCTTTAATCACATCACCTGGGATTGGCTGACAGCAACGCGCTAGGTGCGTCATTAGGTTATCAACGCCCTCAACCACTACCGCATCTTTCTTCGGACGACTCTGTTGTGCCGGCTTGTTTTCCGACTCAAGCAGTTTCTCTAGCGCTTTCTTGTCTTCTTCTTCCGCCGTTGGCTTATTCACTAGCGCATTGATGTGATTAACCACTTGGTTAATACGCAAGTCGCCACTACCAATACCTGCATAGAGTTCGTCTGGCGTATTCACGTTAAAGCGTTTTAGTGCGTATTGATCAGCATCTTTTAGGGTTGCGCCTACTTTCGCTAGCTCAACTTCCAGGATATCACGACCCGCTTCTAGGTTTTTCTCACGGCTTTGTGCGCGGAACCAAGCGTTGATTTTCGCTCGAGCTCGACCAGAATGAACAAAACCTGTGGTTGGATTTAACCAGTCACGAGATGGGTTCGGCTCTTTCTGCGTGATGATCTCAACTTGATCGCCCATCGATAGTTTATGAGTGAACGGTACGATACGCCCCGCTACTTTGGCACCGATACAGCGGTGTCCGACCATCGAGTGGATGTGGTAGGCGAAATCCAACGGGGTTGCGCCCATTGGTAAGTCGACCACGTCACCACGTGGAGTAAATGCGTATACACGGTCATCGAAGACTTGGCTACGTACCTCATCCAGCATCTCGCCAGAGTCCGACATCTCTTCTTGCCAGTCGATAAGTTTACGCAACCAAGTGATTTTCTCATCGTAGCCACTACGGCCGCTTGAAGCTCCTTCTTTGTACTTCCAGTGCGCCGCCACACCAAGCTCAGAGTCTTCGTGCATTTGCTTAGTACGGATCTGAATCTCAATGGTCTTGCCTTCAGGGCCAAGTACTACGGTATGAATCGACTGGTAACCATTTGGCTTAGGGTTCGCCACATAATCATCAAATTCGCTCGGGAGGTGCTTGTATTTAGTGTGTACCACCCCAAGGCCGGCGTAACAGTCTTGCAGCTGGTCAGCGATAATACGTACTGCTCGTACGTCAAAAAGCTCATCGAAGGCTAAGCCTTTCTTCTGCATTTTGCGCCAGATACTGTAGATGTGTTTTGGTCGACCGCTGACTTCTGCATTGATGCTTGAACGGTTCATTTCCGCCGTTAAGTCGTCAACGAAGTCTTTTATGTATTGTTCACGTACGATGCGACGTTCAGACAGCTGTTTAGCTATCTGCTTGTAGGTGTCTGGCTGTTGGTAGCGGAATGCGTAATCTTCGATTTCCCACTTAAGCTGACCAATACCTAAACGGTTAGCGAGCGGAGCGTAGATGTTAGAACACTCTTTTGCTGCCGCGCGACGCACAGCATCAGGTGCTTTTTTCACCTCAATAAGGTTACAGATTCGTTCAGCGAGTTTGATGACTACGCAGCGGAAGTCGTCGACCATAGCCAGTAGCATGCGGCGAACGTTATCAACTTGACCCGAGGCAGCACTGCCTTCAAGAGTCACGTTTAACTGGCCTAAGGCCGCCATTTCTTCAACGCCATCGATCAACTTTACGGTTTCTTTACCGTAGCTTTCTTCAAACGCTTCGCGCTCAAAAACGCCGCTTGAGACGACGGGGAAAAGTTGCGCTGCAATTAAAGTGGCACGGTCCATGGACAAGGTGACCAAGATTTCGATCATCTCACGGCCACGCCAAAGCAAGAGCGATGCTTGCTCGTGATCTTTTAATAGCTCTTCACAGTGACGATAAACTTTAATCAGTTTATTCGAGGTTTTTGCGTCTTGATTCAATGACGCAATCCAACTTTCTAGCTCAAACTGTTCGCTTGGGTTTAAATGTGCGCTTCGTACCGCAACCATCATGCCTTCCTAGTTATTATGTTTTATACCCAATTCAATATGACTAACTGGTTCCAAGTTAGTTCGACCATATTGATATCAGCGCAGGCTTCCCTGCGCCTTTGTGATTCATTTGAAGCCTTGTTTAAGGGCCTCTAAGCCTTGATAAAGAGAGCCATCGATTCTAGATGACTGGTGTGTGGGAACATGTCCAACATACCCAGTTTGGCTAATTGATAGCCTTGTTTTTCTAAGCTCTCAGAATCTCTAGCTAGAGTAGCAGGATTACACGAAACATAAACCACACGCTTCGCTCCTAACGCTGAAATTTGATCAACGATCCCACTCGCTCCCGCACGTGCCGGGTCAAGCAATACTTTATCGAATTTCTCTTTTGCCCAAGGCTGTGAAGATAAGTCTTCTTCAAGGTTAGCTTGGTAAAATTCTGTATTGCTTAACTGGTTTAACGCTGCATTAGATGCGGCTTGCTGAACCATTTCATCAACGCCTTCTACACCAACCACAAACGCCGATTGTTGCGCGATAGGCAGACTAAAGTTACCGAGACCACAAAACAGGTCTAGCACTCGCTCATCCGCTTGAGGCTCTAGCCACTCAATCGCTTGAGCCACCATCTGCTGATTCACTTTCTGGTTTACTTGGATAAAGTGGTTTGGCTCAAACGGTAACGTCACGCCAGTTTCGCTGTAAGAAGGTGTATCGCCGACTAAGCGAACCAACTTATCGGTTTCAGGCATCGAATACAGCGTAGCGCCTTCTTCTTTTGCTAACGCAATCAGCGCTTGCTCATCTTTTTCAACCAGAGGCTTAAGGTGACGTAGCACCATAACAGGGCCAGTATCGCCCAAAACCAATTCAACGTGTCCTAAAGACGTAAGGCTGTTGAAAGTGTTCAGTAAATTTTTCAGTTTTGGCAGCAACACATTAAGGCGAGGATCAAGCACGGCACAGTCGGTGATGTTTTCAATCTGCTTACTCTGCTTCTTACGGAAACCGAATTGAAGCTGTTGTGTCTTCTTATCAACAAATAGGCTGATACGTGCGCGACGTCGATAACCGGTTTCATCACCGACAATAGGTTGTGCAACTTCAGTGTTCGCCGTTTGGTATTGGCTCATCAGGTGCGTCAGAGATTGCGATTTATGCTCAACCTGAGAAGAGTAACCTAGGTGTTGAAGGTGACAGCCACCACACTGATTAAAGTGCTTACAAAACGGCTTTAAACGCTGCTCGCTCGGCTTCAATAACTTGATGAGTTTAGCTCGCGAAAACTTACTTTTGCTCTCAGTAAGTTGAATAACCACCTGCTCACCGGGCAATGCGCCATCAATGAAAACCGGTTTATTCTTTTGATAAGCGATGCCAGCGCCATTGTGATCCATTCGTTCAACCAAAACCGATTGATGCTTGGTCTCGAGTTGAGTTTTCTTTTTTGGTTGGAAAAAACGTGCCATTGCTTGTGCCTAATGTATCTTTTAATAAGTAATTGGTATCCAGGACTCACTATTATGTCTTGGAATCATTGTCGAACGTCACGGCTTTGATTAAGCTTACCGTTCACTTAACCGCCATTGTGTGCGTTATTTTCCCATATCCAGACCTCGATGTAATTAAAGAACATGACCAGATATGGCTTAAGAGCCCGTGTAATTACCTTAACTCTAGCTCCAACCCTGATTATTGGGTTGCTATTGAGTGCATTTTTCTCATTTAACCGCTATCAAGACCTTGAAGGTCAAGTGGTTAACACTGGTACTAGCATCATTGAGCCACTTGCGATTACGAGTGAATCAGGCATGAAGCTCGAAAGTCGAGAGTCTGTTCGTCAGCTTATTAGCTATGCGCATCGAAAGAATTCTAAGCTAGTGCGCAGTATCGCGGTGTTTGATGAGCGTCATGAGTTGTTTGTAACCTCAAACTTCCACCCCGATTTTGAAAGCCTGACCTACCCCAAAGATAAACCGATCCCGCATTTAAGCTCATCGAACCTTCTCGATAATACGCTGATTCTGCGGACACCTATCATCGCCGAAGGCCAGTACATCAATTCAGCCAACGGTCAGTCTCAAGCTAATCAAGCGATCGGCTACATTGCGATTGAATTAGATCTTTCATCACTTCGATTGCAGCAATATCAAGAAGTGTTCTCTGCATTCTTAGTGTTGATTCTCGGGCTTGGTTTATCGGGCGTGTTTGCGTTCCGCTTAATGCACGATGTCACTCAACCGATCACACACATGAAAAACATGGTCGACCGAATTCGTCGAGGTCACCTAGATGTGCGTATCGAAGGTAAGATGCATGGTGAGCTAGACTCGCTGAAAAACGGTATCAATGCGATGGCGGTATCGCTATCAGAGTATCACGTCGAGATGCAGCACAGTATCGACCAGGCCACATCAGATTTGCGTGAAACTCTTGAACAGCTAGAGATTCAAAACGTTGAGTTAGACATCGCGAAGAAACGCGCTCAAGAAGCGGCTCGTGTTAAGTCTGAGTTCTTAGCGAATATGTCTCACGAATTGAGAACGCCGCTGAACGGTGTGATTGGCTTTACTCGTCAAATGCTCAAGACTCACCTATCGAACAGTCAAACCGATTACCTACAAACCATTGAACGCTCGGCAAACAACCTGCTTAGCATCATCAACGATATCTTGGACTTCTCGAAACTTGAAGCCGGTAAATTAGCCCTAGAGAACATCCCATTTGAATTCCAAGCCAGCCTTGAAGAGGTAGTAAACCTTCAAGCAACCAACGCTCATGAGAAAGGCCTAGAACTGACACTGAAGATCGACCCTAAAGTACCGCCAGGTGTGGTGGGCGATCCACTGCGTATTCAGCAGATCCTAACCAACCTTGTTGGTAACTCAATCAAGTTTACCGAACGCGGCAACATTGATATCAGCGTTGAGCTTCGCTCACAAAGTGAAGACAACATCGAGCTGCAATTCATGGTTCGCGATACGGGTATTGGTATTTCTGAGCGTCAACAAGCTCAGCTTTTCCAAGCTTTCAGCCAAGCCGATGCAAGTATCTCTCGTCGTTACGGCGGTACAGGCTTAGGTCTGGTTATCACCCAAAAACTGGTCAGCCAAATGGGCGGAGAGATCAGCCTAACCAGTCGTCTTCACCAAGGCTCTACCTTCTGGTTCACCTTGAGACTATCAACGACTGATATGCCGATGACAGAGCTGATTGAGACGCAGTGTCTGCAAGACAAACAACTGCTGCTTATCGAGCCAAACATGCAAGCGGCATCGATTACTCAGCAAATCCTAACCCAAGAAGGCTTAGTGGTAACGTATCGTTCGGTGATGCCAGATGAGACGACCTCGTATGACTACGTTCTGCTTAACCTAGCCGCCAACCAAGAGTATCAATTTGATACTGTGAGTGGTTGGGCGATCGGTGCGAAGAAGATTGCTCAAAACGTGATTATTGGTACACCAAGTACCGAGCTAGCGTTGGGTGAGCAACTAATGAAAGAGGTCGATGTTCAGTGCATCACCAAGCCTCTTTCTCGTAAGAAGTTGCTGCAAACTCTGGTATCGAATCAGGCACCTACCTTGATTGCACCAGCGATTGAAACGCATTCTGAAGAGAAGTTACCGCTTACTGTGATGGCAGTAGACGACAACCCAGCCAACCTTAAGTTGATTACCGCGCTGCTTAAAGAGCGTGTAGAAACCGTCATCAGTTGTACCAGTGGTCAGCAGGCGATAGACAAAGCGACAGAGACGCCATTTGATATCATCTTCATGGATATTCAAATGCCACAGATGGACGGTGTAACCGCTTGTCAGAACATCAAAAAACTGGCGAACAATGCGAACACTCCAGTGATTGCCGTGACCGCACATGCAATGATTGGCGAGCGTGATCGACTGCTTGAAGCGGGCATGGATGACTACCTAACCAAACCTATTGAAGAGCATGTTTTACAGCAGGTTTTGATTCATTGGAGCTCGACCTCTGAGGTTGAGCACATCGAAAAAATAGATCCAGACCACCCAGCGGTCTCTGCTGAAGTCGACAACGGTCCGGTGTCAGAAACTGAAGCCAGCGTGCACACAAACATCATCATTGATTGGCAAGCTGCGATGAAACAAGCCGCCAATAAAGAAGACCTCGCACGCGATATGCTGCAAATGCTCGTCGACTTTATTCCAGAGGTGTATGAGGCAGCAGACAAAGCGATAGAAGACAGTGACTATCCAGTTGAAGAGCTGATACACATCATTCACAAGATGCATGGCAGCAGCTCGTACAGCGGCGTACCAAGGCTAAAATCGGTATGTGCGACAATAGAGAAAGAGCTGCGTTCAGGTACTTCTGTTGAAGACATTGAACCTGAGCTTTTCGAGCTTCAGGATGAATTAGATAAGGTTCAAGCAACCGCGATTCACTACTTGAAACAGGCGAAGGCCTAGCGGGTACTTGTTACTCACTAGTATTCTTTAGAGGGTTTACCCGCCAATAAAAAAGCAGAGCTCATGAGCTCTGCTTTTTTCTGTCTAGAGCCAAGAGCACTAGATATAAAGTCGCGATAATCTGTTTACGATTCGAGTAACACCGTTGCCACAGCGTAGTGACGCTCATCCGAGATAGTCAGATGAATCGATGTTGTGCCATTCGCCTCTGCGATTTCACGCGCTTTCTTGTGTAAGCTCAATACTGGCTTACCATGCTCATCGTTTGAAATCTCAAAGTCGTGGAAGGTAACACCCAGCGCAATCCCCGTACCTAACGCCTTAGATGCAGCTTCTTTAGCAGCAAAACGTTTTGCAAGGTAACGGCCTTTTTGCTTCAACTGTTGGAATACTTCAAACTCAGAATCCGTCAAAATACGCTGAGCAAAAGCGTCGCCACTTCGCGACAGCGCCTTCTCGACACGTTCGATTTCTGCGATATCTGTACCTAATCCAACAACTGCCATGTTTCCTCTACTACTTAACTTCTGTCTAATGATTAACTGTACATCGCTTAGTGCCGACGACTTGCCGAACTAAGCGTTGTTACGTGCTGTTTCCATGATTGCTTTCATGTCTGCAACGGCTTTGTTTAAGCCATCAAACACTGCACGTCCCATGATCGAGTGACCGATGTTCAGCTCGTAGATCTCTGGAAGTGCCGCAATAGGTGCTACGTTGTGGTAAGTCAGACCATGACCCGCATTGACTGTGATACCTAAGTCATCTGCATAGCTTGCGCCTGCTGCGATCTTCTTAAGCTCGTCTTGTTGATCTTCTTCTGTCTTAGCATCAGCATAGTGACCAGTGTGCAGTTCAATGAACGGTGCGCCACACGCTTTTGCAGCATCGATTTGCTCACGGTCAGCATCGATAAACAGAGATACCTTGATACCTGCTGCAGACAGTTTTTGTGTCGCCGCTTTGATCTTCTCTAGTTGACCAACTACGTCCAAGCCACCTTCAGTGGTTAGCTCTTCACGTTTTTCAGGAACCAGACAAACAAACTCAGGATTAGTATCGAGTGCAATTTGAACCATCTCGTCCGTTACGGCCATCTCCAAGTTCATGCGAGTTTGAAGTGTTTCAGCCAGAATACGCACATCGCGATCAACGATGTGACGACGGTCTTCACGCAGGTGAATAGTAATGCCATCTGCACCAGCACGTTCAGCGATTTCAGCTGCGTGTACTGGATCTGGGTATTTAGTACCACGTGCATTACGTAGTGTTGCAATATGGTCGATATTAACGCCTAAAAGGATTGAGCTCATTTTCCAATACTCCGTGCTCTGGAGAGGGCTATTGTTGGCATAAATAGCTCTCTACTTTTTAATGGTTTGCCGCCAAGATACGGCTTTAAGGCTATGCGTGTAAAGCGTTTTGCCGCTTTTAACTGCTCTTTAGTGATAAACCTACGTTCGCTGATTGCAATAAGTTCATCGCCCATAAAAGTCAGGTTATCTCGACGTACTGAAGCGATGAAACCTTTCTGCTCTCGATAGCGATAAGTCATGCTCGGATCAATCGCTTCGCCAGTGCCCGCGCAGTGTAAAAAGTCGACGCCGTAACCCATAGCAGATAATAGAGCCAGCTCAAAGCGACGCAGTGCTGGCTCAGGATTATCATTATGCGCCAGCTCTGTTAAAGCATGAAGATAGTCGTGAAAAAGTGCAGGCATCGGTACTTCCGCCATCAATACCCGACCGATAAGCTCGTTCACGTACATGCCTGAATACAGATTAATACCGGCGAGAGGGAGCCCCAAGCTGATGGGTTCAGCTTGGCGTAAGGTTTTCATCGAACCATTACCAGACCACTTAAGCAATAGCGGCGTAAAAGGTTGTAATGCACCTTTCAAATTGGAACGCTTGCTGCGAGCGCCTTTAGACATCAACGTCACCCGACCGAACTCTTCGCTGAAGACGTCCAAGATCAGGCTCGACTCACTGTATGGTCGACGGTGCAACACAAAGCATCGCTGTAACCCTTCGCTCAATCACTTACCCTTATTACAGATACAAAAAGAGAGAGTTCGCACTCTCTCTTGGATTTATCTTCAGTTCAACTTTCTTAATCTCAGAAAGTGACGTTCAATATATTATAGATCGTCGATGTAGCCTAACGAGCGAAGTGCACGCTCATCATCAGCCCAGCCAGATTTAACCTTGACCCAAGTCTCTAGGTAAACCTTACGGCCGAATAGCTCTTCCATATCGATACGCGCTTCACGACCAATCGTTTTGATCTTCTCGCCCGCTTTACCAATCACCATTTTCTTCTGGCCTGTACGCTCAACAAGAATCAGTGCATTGATGTGGAAGCCATCGTTATCTGGGTTGTAATCGAAACGTTCGATTTCAACCGTTACCGAGTAAGGTAGCTCGTCACCCGTAAAGCGCATCAGCTTTTCACGGATAATTTCAGAGGCCATAAAACGTTGCGAGCGATCAGTCACGTATTCTTCAGGGAAGTGGTGTGTCGCTTTAGGTAAATGTTCACGTACGTGCTTACGCAGTACATCAATATTTTTACCTTGCTTCGCTGAGATTGGCACTACATCAATGAAGTCCATCTTCTTAGAGACTTCCATCATGTGCTGCATCACGTTAGTACGGTCTTGAACGTTATCTACTTTGTTGATGCAAAGTACAACTGGGAAGTCAGTCTTCTTCAGTTTGTTCAGAACCATCTCATCGTCGTCAGTCCAGTGAGTACCATCGACAAGGAAGAATACTAGGTTTACATCACTCAATGAGCTGTTCGCCGCACGGTTCATCAAGCGGTTGATGGCACGCTTTTCTTCAATATGAAGTCCAGGAGTATCAACAAAGATCGCTTGGTAATCACCCTCAGTTTCAACGCCCATAATACGGTGACGTGTCGTCTGTGGTTTACGTGATGTAATAGAAATCTTCTGACCCAGAATATGGTTCAGAAGCGTCGACTTACCTACATTTGGGCGACCGACAATAGCGATGAAGCCACAGTGTTGGTTTTCCGGTAGGCCTGTTTTTTTGCTATCAGATGAAAAGAATGCATCGATATCGAAATCTTGGTTGTTATCAGACATTGCTTAGTTGCTCTAATGCTGTTTCAGCAGCCGCTTGTTCTGCCTTGCGGCGGCTAGTGCCTTTACCGATAACAGGTTTATCCACACCTGCCACTTCACACTCAACCGTAAACTCTTGGTTGTGTGCTTCACCTTTAATATTAGTCACTGTGTAGACAGGTAGAGGATTTCTTCGACCTTGCAAAAACTCTTGTAGGCGAGTTTTCGGATCTTTTTGAGATACTCCAGGCTGAATAGCATCTAGGCGAGATTGGTACCAGCTTAAAATAATGCCGCGAACCGTCTCGGTATCACTATCTAAATAGACAGCGCCGATGACCGCTTCAACCGCATCCGCTAGAATAGAATCACGACGGAAACCGCCACTCTTCAACTCACCTGGACCTAATTTTAAGTAATCTCCTAGTTCGAATTCACGACCTAGTTCTGCCAATGTATGACCACGTACTAATGTTGCGCGCATGCGGCTCATATCACCTTCGTTTACCTTAGGAAAACGGTGGTAAAGATCATCAGCGATAACAAAACTTAAAATTGAATCGCCCAGAAACTCAAGACGTTCGTTATGTTTACCTGCGGCGCTGCGGTGAGTCAGCGCCAAGTGGATAAGATCGGCATCATTAAACTGATAGCCAATCTTTCTCTCTAGTTTATCAATTGGAGAATTCATGCTCTCTCGATGTGTTATGTGATCGATTAATGAATCCCACCGATGCGATTAAAACGCACACCAGTAGGAATCCATGTTGGAAGTACACTGTCTGAACCGCGTTCGAATTCGAAGCTGATCCAAATAGCAACGGCCTTACCAACAAGGTTTGCTTCAGGGACAAAGCCCCAGTAACGGCTATCGGCACTGTTGTCACGGTTATCACCCATCACAAAGTACTGGCCTTCTGGAACGACCCATTCGTTAACACCATTGCGAGGCTGATATGCTTGCACACGATCGCGGCGCAATGGGTTAACTAAAATCTGGTGTTCTACGTCTCCAAGCTGTTCGTTCAGCTGAATCAGAGGCACACCATCTTGAATAAATTGGCTCTCTTCAACATTACTTAGTTTCACTGGTTCACAGCTACTTGTACCCTTCGCCTGAATGCAGATCTCTTTACGACTGCTGTAGCGAATGGTGTCACCTGGCATACCAACAACACGCTTGATGTAGTCGATGTTAGGCTGAGGTGGGTACTTAAATACGATTGAATCACCACGCTCTGGCTTGCCCGTTTCTACCAGTTGAGTGCGCCATACTGGGTCTTTTAGACCGTACGCGTACTTCTCTACCAAGATGAAGTCACCAACCAAAAGCGTTGGCATCATCGAGCCAGAAGGGATTTGAAACGGTTCATAAATAAATGAACGCAGAACCAAAACAAATGCAATTACCGGGAAAATGGACACACTGTTCTCAACCCACCAAGGTTGAGCCGTAACTTTTGCGCTAGTTTCAGCGTCTAGGCCATTCGATTGTGCTTCAACGTCAGCAAGCTTTTGCTGGCGCTTCTTCGCCCACACAAACTTTTCCAACGCCCATACAATGCCGGTTACTAGAGTTACGATCACTAAGATAAGCGAAAATGTGTTAGCCATTGATATCCCTTAAATTTCATTTCTTTAAAAATAACGAAAGTGAAAGAGCATAACTCTTTCACTCTGCTTAATATTTCTAATTTGTATCAATCATGCTGACTAAATGCTGGGAAGATTACGCAGGAAAAATCGTTTAGTTCGAGGCGCAAAGTGCAGTGACTAGTGGGCCTAATTGCAATCTTTGCAACAAAGAAATAAACGATTTTAACCAGTAATATTCAGCAGATAGTTAGTGCGATTGATACCTAGTCTTTTCCAACATGAAGGATTGCAAGGAAAGCTTCTTGAGGCAGTTCAACGTTACCGATCTGCTTCATACGCTTCTTACCTTCTTTTTGTTTCTTAAGAAGTTTCTTCTTACGACTGATATCACCACCGTAACATTTTGCGATTACGTTCTTACGCAGTTGTTTCACTGTAGAACGAGCAATGATGTGGTTACCAATCGCTGCTTGAATCGCGATATCGAACATCTGACGAGGGATGAATTCTTTCATCTTCTCTACCAGTAGACGACCACGAGACTGAGCAATATCTTTGTGCGTAATGATAGCTAGTGCATCAACTGTTTCGCCATTCAGCAGTACGTCTACACGTACCATGTTTGATGGCTCGTAACGTTGGAAGTTGTAATCCAATGATGCATAGCCGCGAGACGTTGACTTCAGACGGTCGAAGAAGTCTAGAACTACTTCTGCCATAGGAAGATCGTACGTCACAGCAACTTGGTTACCGTGGTAGACCATGTCTACTTGTACGCCACGCTTCTCAACACACAGTGTGATTACGTTACCTAGGTAATCCGAAGGTACCAGAATATTACAGCGTGCAATTGGCTCACGAATTTCTTCGAGGTCATTAACCGCTGGCAGTTTAGCCGGGCTATCAACGTAAAGAACCGTTTTATCTGTTTTTACAACTTCATACACTACTGTTGGAGCAGTTGTGATTAGGTCTAGGTCGTATTCACGCTCTAGACGCTCTTGGATGATCTCCATGTGAAGCATTCCTAAGAAGCCACAACGGAAACCAAAACCAAGTGCTGCTGAACTTTCTGGTTCAAAGAACAGTGATGCATCGTTCAGGCTTAATTTGCCTAACGCGTCACGGAAGTTTTCGTAGTCATCAGATGATACAGGGAATAGACCAGCGTATACCTGAGGCTTCACTTTTTGGAAACCAGGTAGACGTTCAGTGCTGCCGCCTTTTGCAAGCGTCAACGTATCACCAACCGGTGCACCTAGGATGTCTTTAATACCACAAACAACCCAACCTACTTCGCCAGTATTTAGCTCTGTAGTATCGATTTGCTTAGGCGTGAAGATACCTAGACGGTCAACACCCCATACTTGGTCTGTCGACATTACTTTGATCTTATCGTTCTTCTTCAGCTTACCGTTTTTGATACGAACCAAAGAAACTACGCCAAGGTAGTTATCGAACCAAGAGTCAATGATCAACGCTTGTAGAGGCGCTTCAGGATCACCTTCCGGTGGCGGGATTGCCGTCACGATGTTTTCTAGAACATCATCAACACCCAAACCTGTTTTCGCAGAACAGCGAGTCGCTTCCATCGCATCGATGCCAACGATCTCTTCGATTTCTTCAGCAACACGTTCTGGTTCAGCAGCTGGTAGGTCAATCTTGTTCAAGATTGGCACTACTTCCAGTTCCATTTCGATTGCTGTGTAACAGTTTGCTAGAGTTTGTGCTTCAACACCTTGGCCAGCATCCACTACAAGTAGTGCGCCTTCACAAGCCGCTAGAGAACGAGATACTTCGTAAGAGAAGTCTACGTGTCCAGGAGTGTCGATAAAGTTAAGTTGGTAAGTTTCACCATCTTTAGCTTTGTAATCTAAAGTCACACTCTGCGCTTTAATTGTAATACCACGCTCGCGTTCTATATCCATAGAATCGAGGACTTGAGCTGCCATCTCACGTTCACTTAATCCTCCACAAACTTGGATTAAGCGGTCAGAAAGGGTCGACTTACCGTGGTCGATGTGGGCGATAATCGAAAAATTACGAATGTGCTTCATAGGCTTGGTGTGACTAAACTCTTTGAATAGGGATAATAAGAAAGCCGCGACGCGTCCAATCTACAGTCAGCATTGGTGGCGGCATTTCAATCAAGTTGGCAGATTCTACCCAATTTAAGGGCAAGAAGCATCATAAATTAGACGAGAGACTCACCTAGGATTCGAATCAAGACGACTTCTTGCTTGGATTTGTCTTCCATGGGTTTGGCTAACCGCTTCGCTAAGGCAATCCCACCAGCAGTAAACAGTGCTGCACTTAAGATAACAATGCCCTCGCCCCCCTGGAGTAAGGGTTGTAACAAGAGTTGCCCAAAACCAGCACCAATCATCAACATGAAAAGTGGGATGAGATAAACAATCGCCGCCGACTGAAGTAGGCTTTTTTCTGGAAAGCCAATTTCTACGATTTGTCCAGCTTTGACTAAGCTTTTGGTTTTAAGCTGCCAAAACAAAGATTTATTGCCAACAGCCTTGGTCACAATACCCGTACCGCAGTTTTTTTGAGAAGAACAGCTGCTACAACTGGTTTGTTGTTCGCAGCTCAATTGAACAAAGTATTGCTTACCTTTTTGTTCAACCGAGCTAACGGTCGCCAGCGCGGTCATCATTGCGCTTGTACCGATTTATTAAATGTAACTGACTGAGCAATACGTTTTGCAGTTGCCGGCGGAATGTCACCAACCACAGAGATCTCTTTATCGCCAATCACTAAGCTGTGCAAGGTTCTACGCCCTTGACGCACCAGCTGCCCTTTCAATGAATGCTCATCTTTTTCCGCGATATAAACCGAAAAGTTAAACAGTCCATCACTGAAAAGCTGACTTTCAACCATTTTATCGGTCGCAGCCATTTGATAGCGGCTAAGCTCTTTTGATTTAAACCCTTCAGGAATCCACGACGCTTGCCAGTTAGTTTCACTCACTAAGCCTTCCGGTAATGATAAAACTTTCGGCAATTGAGCTTGGCTCAAGCCACCCATAGCCTCAGCAATCTTATCGTTCACCACGTAAGAGATAGTGCGGTACTGTTCAAGCACTTCGCCATCACGATCCAAAAGGTCGGCACGCAAAGGAAGATTCGTTTTTTCGTCTACCCAAACCACGTAAGAGTAGCGAAGGCCATCTTTCGGCACGACACGCAGCACTTGAGTGGTGCTACCTGCTTCACGAGAGCGACCAACTTTCACAAAGTCGTAGTACTGATTCAGAGATTCGATATCTCGATTAATCATCGGAATAACAGGCGCAACCATGCTGCCTGACTGAATCGTAAATGGCTCTGTACCCGGCTCGATGTAGCTAACTTCGTTGCCACGTCGAATGACTTCACGAACAGGGCCGCTTAGATAAACAAGGTGTGCAAGTTGTTGGTCGTCGTTAACCGCATGGCGATAAACAAGAGGCTCAATACTGCTCTTCTTTATCAAAATGTAGGAGAGTTCGTAATTTAGATGCTGACTGGCCTCGTTCATTTGATGCAACAAGGCCTTTGCAGTGGTTTCCTCTGCAAAGGCTGTTGGAGACATCAAGCTGAACAGTGTCAGTGCACTGACCAGGATTTTCTTCATTCAATGTCCGATTCTAGATGTGCATCTTGCATTGGCGATGCATCACTGTTTAATCTTAGCTGCAGCTCATAATCTTCTAACAATGCATGAACGCGTTTGCGCTGCTCTTGCAAGTTAGCTTCAGATGCTGGTTTCTCAACAGAGTCACGCGTTAAACTTACTGGTTCCGCAGAACCGGCAAATGGAATCGTCTGGAGTACAGGCAACTGCTCTGGTGCTGCAGGGTCGCTACCACCATATTGTTGAACACCTAATACAACGGCTAATGAAACACACGCTGCCACGGCAACTTGTCCAAACTGTTGTAACCACGCCGGAAGCTGACGCTTCGCTTGCTGAGGTTTAGGTTGCTCTTCAATTGGATCAACAGTAGGTTCAACATTCACTTGGTGCAGGTTCGACATTGAACCATGTGCAGGCTCGTTCTCAAGCGCTGCCGCTACACTATTAGCAATGTTCCACTCTGGAGTTTCTGGCGAATCCCCACGCATAACATCACCAATTAAATGGTAACTCTGCCAAGTATCCATGCTTTCTTGATCAGATTCTAGATCTACAATGAGAGCTTTATCGATCGTTTCACCATCCATGAGTGCCGAAAGCTTTTCTTTATCAGCCATTATTTTCACCATAATTATTACAAGTTCTAGCGTTGCAAAAGAGGTTTGATTTTCTTTTCCACCGCTTCACGAGCTCGGAAAATACGCGAACGTACGGTTCCTACAGGGCAATCCATTACTTCTGCAATCTCTTCGTAGCTCAAACCTTCGAGCTCTCGCAACGTCATTGCAGTTTTTAAGTCTTCTGGTAGCGCTTCAATCGCTCCAAAAACAACTTGTTTCAATTCTTTAGACAGCGTTAAGTTCTCAGGGTTCGATATTTCTTTTAACGCGCTGCCTGTTTCGTAATATTCTGCATCTTCTGCATCTACATCGGTTGCTGGCGGCCTACGGCTTTGGGCAACGATATGATTTTTAGCGGTGTTCACGGCAATTCGGTATAACCATGTATAGAAGGCACTCTCGCCACGAAAGTTAGGTATCGCGCGGTAAGCTTTAATAAAAGCTTCTTGTGCTACATCAGGTACATCACCGGAATTATTCACGTATCGAGAGATAAGATTACAAACTTTGTTTTGATACTTAACCACTAGTAAGTTAAATGCCTGCTTATCTCCACTCTGAACTCGCTCAATCAACACTTGATCGGTTAGCTGCTCGTTCATTCGAGCGGGTACTCCTATTGTTATAACCCTCACCTTCACAGATATGGGTACTAATTATGCGAAATGTAGTATTGACACCACCGTCTACAAGAGCACTATTGTGACTAAGCCAAATACCGAAAGTTCCAACTTTCTTAAAATTATTTGCCATTATTGTTTCACAATGTGATGTAATAAAAATAGCTATCCCTATCAATTTGGGGAAACTTGAGCAAAAGCAATGGTATTGAGCAATTAAATATTTCTAGATAGCTGTCTATATATTGATTTTGCATAGCGTTTAAGGATGACTCTGGAGAGATTATAACAGTCTTAGCCAAACTCCTAAAACAAGACAAAGTCAATTGAGAGTGGACAACTCGACTATAGCCCGGGATTTAATAAGTTTTATGAACGCAAACCGTGAACATCAGTGTGATGTATTAGTGGTAGGAAGTGGTGCGGCAGGCTTGTCATTAGCCTTACGCGTAGCAGAACATGCAAAAGTAATTGTATTAAGCAAAGGACCACGCAGCGAAGGATCGACGTATTACGCACAAGGTGGTATCGCCGCGGTGTTCGATGAGTCGGACAGTATTGAGTCTCATGTAGAAGATACTCAAATAGCTGGGGCTGGGTTATGCGAAGAAGATACAGTTCAATTCATTGCTGAAAATGCAAAAGAGTGTGTGCAATGGCTAATTGATGGTGGTGTTCCATTTGATAAAGATGAGAACAGCACAGAAGGCCAACCAAAATATCACCTCACTCGTGAGGGTGGCCACAGTCACCGCAGAATTCTGCACGCTGCCGATGCAACTGGCATGGCGATGCAAACCTCACTACAAGATAACGTCAACAACCACCCAAATATCGAGATCTTCGAGCGCCACAATGCGCTGGATTTGATCACGGAAGATAAGATTGGTGGTTCAAAAGACAAGGTGATCGGTGCCTACATTTGGAACCGTAACCAAGAACATGTTGAAACCGTGCGCGCTAAGTTTGTTGTATTAGCAACAGGCGGCGCTTCAAAGGTTTACCAATACACCTCTAACCCAGATGTTTCTTCAGGTGATGGTATTGCTATCGCTTGGCGTGCGGGTTGTCGTGTGGCAAACCTTGAGTTCAACCAGTTCCACCCAACTTGTTTATTCCACCCAGAAGCGCGTAACTTCCTACTAACGGAAGCACTGCGTGGTGAAGGTGCTTACTTGCGTCGTCCAGATGGTTCTCGCTTTATGAAGGACTTCGATGAGCGCGGTGAACTGGCGCCACGTGATGTGGTTGCTCGTGCAATTGACTTCGAAATGAAGCGCTTGGGTGCCGACTGTATGTATGTTGATATCAGCCACAAGCCTGAAGAATTCATCACAGCGCACTTCCCGATGATCCATACTCGCTTGATGGACTTGGGCATCGATATGACCAAAGAGCCGATCCCTATCGTACCAGCCGCTCACTACACGTGTGGTGGTGTCATGGTTAATAAGCAGGGTCAAACCGACCTAACGAACTTGTATGCGATTGGCGAAGTGAGCTACACCGGCTTACACGGTGCAAACCGAATGGCTTCTAACTCACTGCTTGAGTGTGTGGTTTACGCATGGGCAGCAGCAAAAGATATCGTTGAAAACATCGACCAATCTCAATTGTGCGCTGAACTGCCTGCATGGGATGAAAGCCAAGTCACCAACAGTGATGAAGAAGTTATCATTCAACACAACTGGCACGAACTGCGCCTGTTCATGTGGGATTACATGGGCATTGTTCGAACGGATAAACGACTAGAGCGTGCATTACGCCGTATTCAGATGCTGCAACAAGAAACTCATGAGTACTACAGCTACTTCAAGGTTTCGAATAACTTATTAGAACTGCGTAATTTGCTACAAGTGGCAGAGCTAATGGTTCGTTGTGCAATGCAGCGCAAAGAGAGCCGCGGCCTACACTACACGTTGGATTACCCTGAACTTGCTGAAGACAGTGGCCCAACGATTCTGACGCCAGAGAAACGCCAATCATAATAATTGGTTAAACGTGCTTAGCGAATTAGCCGTCAGCGGAAAATGATTAAACGAAAGGGAGCCGAGAGCTCCCTTTTCTTTTGTCTAACGCTTTCTTTTATCTAGCGTGTTCGTTGTAAGTTCGCCAGAAAATGACGATATTCGCGCTCGCAACAGCTGTCTCGCCAAAGCAGTACCGAGTACCCACATTCAAACTGTAATTTAACGAAGAACTGCGCCCAGATCTTATCAACGGACTTGAGTCGGTAAGTTCGGTCATTGAGTCGAATATCACCATCCTCTTTATAATCAAAACGGCCATGGGCACTATTCAAAATCAGATGATTAGTTTGAAGCAGATGAATCAGCAGTGCCAAGCAATAAAGGCTGACAACAAGTGGAATAGAAGACAGGACGATGAAAAACAAAAGGCACCCGAAAACAGTGCCCTTTGCGAATAATGCGGAATATGAAGGGTTAAGCTGGAGCTTAACGAACCTTGCTGAGGTTGTGTGCGACAATTTTATCAACCATTGATGCATGGCCTAGGTTTTCACTGCGTCCGTGTCCCATCACCCAAGTAAACAAATCTGGGTCATCACACTCTAATAGAGAAACAAACTCGCGCTGTTCCTGCTCTTGCAATGAATCAAAACACTCTTCGAAAAATGGCATGATGACTACATCAAGTTCTAACATGCCGCGACGGCAACCCCATTTAATTCGTGCTTTCTGCTCTGCAGTGTACATTGGCTATCCTCACCTATAATTTTTCTTTCTCGGAGTGTAACAAGTCATACGCCCTGCAACTACTATGTGAGTCACAGTCCCTATCTAAGCTCACAAAAAAACCTAGGCTGACAAAGAAACAGAACCGGATTAACATAGAGCCAAATAAAATTCTTAGGAAAGATAAAATGGATTGGAAAAACATATTTCAGCCACTCGCTCATACGCAAAATGAATCGCTTCCAGAACTGATGATGACACACGTATCAGACTGGAGTGCAATTACCATGATAGGCGATGACAAAAAGTCGTACCTACAGGGTCAAGTAACGTGCGATGTCGTCACTCTTCCTAATGATGAATCCACATTAGGCGCGCACTGTGATGCAAAAGGAAAGGTATGGAGCATCTTTCGTTTGTTCCACCACAACGGTGGCTACGCACTCATGCAACCTAAATCAGCGATTGAAGTCGAGCTCGTTGAAATCAAGAAGTACGCGGTGTTCTCTAAGGTCGATATCGAGCAAACGTCTGACGTTGTTATCGGTGTGATGGGTTCGTCAGCTAATCAATACATTGATTCTATTTCAGAAAGCCAAAGTAATGTGCGTGCTATCTCTGGTGGTACAGCGGTTCAAGTTGCAGATAACCGCTGGGCTCTACTTGTGACAGAAGAAGCCGCTGAAGCCTTGGTATCAAACAGCGCTGCGGAGAAAGTATCAGAAACACTTTGGCAATATCATGAAATTCTTGATGCTCAGCCTAACCTATCGAAAGCAGAGCAAAACGAGCACATCCCTCAAGCGCTTAACCTGCAAGCGATTGGCGGTATCAGCTTTTCAAAAGGCTGTTACACAGGTCAAGAAACGGTTGCTCGTGCTAAGTACCGTGGCATGAACAAGCGTGAGATGCGCATTGTGTCGGGCACAACTGCGGACGTGCTGTCGTTAGAAAACCCTATTGAACTGGAACGTAGTGTGGGTGAGAACTGGCGTGGCGCAGGCCGACTATTAAACGTCTATCAATTTGCTGATAACCGAGCGATTGGTTTGATGGTACTGCCAAACAACCTTGATGACGATGTTCAGCTGCGACTGACCGCGCAGCCTGATCAAACATGGAATATCCTGCCACTGCCGTACAGCCTTGACGACGAGTAACCACGTGGAAACGCAGATTACACAATGGCTGGATCAACAGCAGGTGAATTATCGCCTGCTGATGCAAAGCAAGCCAACCACCAGCATTGAAGAAACTGCACAAGAGCGAGGCATCGACGCCTCTCAAATGGTGAAGTGCATCCTGCTCAAGGATATGGGCAACCAGTATGCGTTAGCCTGTACTGCTGGCGATCGCTCTGTCGACCCCAAGAAAGTACGCTCGGTACTGAATTGCCGTCGAATGACCTGCGTGTCGCTCGCTGATGTTGAAGCGATCACCGGTTTTAAAGTGGGTTGTGTTGGTCCGCTCGCTCTCAAGAGACACATGCCGATCATTTTTGATCCTTCCATTCAAAACAACTCGACCGTAACCATTAGCTCCGGCGACCGAATGGCTGGCGTTGCGCTGGATCTCAATGATCTTATGGCGCTATGTGCACCGACCGTCGCGGACATCAGTCGATGATCGTTTAGATCATGCTTCGCAAACTTCATTTTAATATTTCATTGAGTACATTTTTAGTGTGAACCTCGTCATAAGAAGAACACACCATTAATAAATAGTTACTCAAAATAAAAGCATAAGTAGTCACAAAGTTAAATTTGCGTTATTGTAAATTTACTGACTAGCTATTAAGCAAATCAGTGCAAGTGAATCCACTGAGTAACATCAGTATCCACTTTTGTGTAATGCATCTGTGACTATTCGCCCGTTTTAGACGGGCTTTTTTTTGTCCGAAATTTACAATTTGATTACACAAACAAAAAAATCCCGCCTATTCTTATACTTGTAACATTATCACTGCTTAATACTGAACAGAAAAGTTCACGGCAGTTCACTACTCAGTATTATTTTGGGGAGGAGCTCACGTAAAAATAGATATTTACTGAAGAAAGTGCTTAGAACAGCACAAATATCTAATTAACGTCAACGCTACTGCATATAACTCCATGCTTATCACAATTATTATCTCGGAGTTTTTCTATAATATGCAGGCTAGGTAAATATAAGGATAATTAAGAATGAGACTGTTTAAGCGCTATACACCGAGTATGATTGCTAAACATGTAAGTCGACTTTTCAAAGGACGAATCTACATTTACGGCGTAGGTAAATTTGAGTTTGATAACGGTAAACTCGTACTACCAGACCGAGCAGAGAAGCGTCACTTCCAAACCGTGAAAGAAATAAATAGTGAAATCATGAAACTGCGCTGCGCGTACGCATGATCTGATAGTCTAAAGAATTAAAAACAAAAAGGGTTGGCATAATGCCAACCCTTTTTCGTGTTCGTGATGTCGTCAATTGCTATCAACGTTAGCTACTGACCATCAACAGCAATCCATCTCACGCGACTATCGGTGTGCTACGGGGCGCTTAGCTAAATCCGGAAGATTGCCCGACAAACCCAGCGCTCGCTTCATTATCTCATCTTTCGCACCCGGTAATTGACCAGCAAGCTTCATACCGATACCACGAATTAGCTTCTTAGCCGGATTATCGCCTTCAAACAGATCTTTAAAGCCCTGCATTGAAGCAATCATTTTCGCCGCCTCAGCTTTTCTCCAGCGCTCGTAGCCGCGAAGATTACGCTTGGTGCCAATATCCTCACCCGCAGACCATAGCTTTAACAGCTCTTGCGCTAAGCTTGCTGCGTCTAATAAGCCAAGGTTCACACCCTGCCCTGCTAATGGGTGAATGGTATGAGCAGCATCACCAACCAAAGCCACACGCTCTACCGCAAAGTCACGCGCATAACGCATACGCAGTGGGAAGGCAAAACGGTCACCAACCACTTCGCACAGTCCAAGCTTTGAATCGAACTCTGCCGTTAGCTGCTTATTAAAATCAGCATCCGACATAGATACCAGCTTCTCGGCACGATTTGGTTCCGTAGACCAAACAATCGAGCTCATGTTGCTTGGTTGCATTGGTAGGAATGCCAATGGGCCTTGAGGCGTGAAGATTTGACGAGCAACGCTGTGGTGCGGCTCTGTGGTTTTGATGTTCGCGACAATCGCACTGTGTCCGTAATCCCAATGTGTTAATGGGATATCTTGCTGCTTACGAACCCAAGAGTTTGCGCCGTCTGCTCCAACAACTAACTTAGCTGTCAGTGCTTGACCATTGTCCAATGTTAACCAAGCTTCACTTTCACCAATCGCCATCGTTTTACACGTTGCGGGCATATACAGGCTGACGTTGTCTTGTTTCTTAACCTGATCAAGCAGCGCTAATTGAATCACACGGTTTTCAACGATATGACCAAGATTAGGCTGAGCCAAGCGTGTCGAGTCAAACTCAATACGAGCGAAACTGTCTTGTTCCCACACTTCCATCGCTTGATACGGTGCAGCGCGTCTTTGTTCGATACCTTGCCATGCACCTAGGTTACGAAGAATCACTTCACTAGAACGACTCAACGCGGATACACGCACATCAGGCAGCTCACTCAGCCCTTCGCTGGGAGCTCTGCCTTCAATGACAGCGATTCTTAGGTCACTGTCTTTTAGGGCAGCAGCAAGCGCTAGGCCAACCATGCCACCACCAACAATCGCGATATCAACACTTTGCATCATTATTTATTACCTTATCTTTCTACTAGGCCAAGCGTATGACGCAAAAGTGGACCTTTAAGTGGTGGAAGGTTATCTATTACGGCTAACCCAAGATTACGCCCAATGCGAGCGGTCATATAATCGTTTGAGAACAGGTGAACTAGGCTTGAAGTCAACGTGATCGTTGCGTCTCGGTCTTGTTCTCTACGCTTTCTAAAGTTAACAAGACCACGGTAACGACCTACATCATCTAACTGGGTACACAACTCTTCTGCCAAGGAAGCCACATCTCGGATGCCTAGGTTAAAGCCTTGCCCCGCAATTGGGTGAAGCGTTTGAGCAGCATTACCAACAATGGCAAATCGATGAGAGATATTTTGCTGTCGGTGACGAAGAATCAGAGGGTAACTCGCGCGCTTGCCGACCTTCTCTAATCGGCCAAGTCGCCAGCCAAAGTCATTCTGCAATTGCTCAAGAAATTCATTGTCGTTTAGCGTCATCACTTTTTGTGCTTGCTCTGGTGTTAAACACCAAACCAGCGATAAACGGTTGTCACTCATCGGTAATAGAGCAACTGGCCCATGATGGGTAAAACGCTCAAATGCGCGACCTTGGTGAGGTTCACTCGCCACAATATTGGCAATCACAGCGACTTGCTCAAAGTCGTGCTCACTCAATGAGATATTGAGCTGTTGGCAACAGGTTGAGATTGCACCGTCAGCAGCAACCAGTAACTTAGTGGTTACTGTTTGCCCACTTGTCAGTTCAATCGTCGTCAACGCTTCTTCACGTTCAACTTTACTAACAGACTCAGGACAAAGCATGGTAATTGCCGCTTCTGATTCAAGTTTCTGCTGATAGATTCGACCCACATCTGCTAACTCGACCACGTAGCCAAGCGCATCTACAGCAAGCTCTTCACTGTAGATGTCTGTCATTCCGGCATGCCCGCGATCCGAAACATGGATATCTTTAATCGGGGTCGCGACCGGAGCGATAGATTGCCATAAGCGCAAAGAATCCAGGATCTGCACCGTGCCATAGGACAAAGCAATCGAACGAGAATCAAACCCAGGGTGAGCTTGATGATCAACCTGATAAGGCTCCACTACCGCAATCGACAGTGAACCTTGGCTTAGGTGATTCAAAGCAAGGGCTAAGGTTGCCCCTGCCATTGCGCCACCAGCAATTACAACATCATACTGAGCCATCATAACCTCAAACCGGCCAACGAATTAATGAATGGTAGGCGCCGCATCTTCAGATGGGCGAGCACCAAATTCAGCATGAATCGTTAGTGCACACGCTTTTACGTGCTCAATAACGTGCTCTAGAAGCTGCGCTTGCTCTTCCAGATCATCTTCTTCGTCAATGCCTAGCTTAGCCATCTCTTCTAGATCAGCTAATGCTTCTTTTGTACTGTCAGACGCTTTGTTCAATTGAGCGCCAACCAAGCCTAGACCAGAAATGAAATGGTTAATCCAATCAGACACACCATCAGCCAAGTCAAATAGGCTTGCGCTTGCGTCTTCGTCCGGCAGCAGCATAGACAGTTCCATGCCTGAGCCTGTGATTTCACTGGTTGTGACTTTCAGTGTTGCTTCCGCAAGCGTTAGCGCGCGATCTGGCCAGCCCATGCCTTCATTGGTGTAATCGAAGATCAGTGGTTGCCAGCTTTTATCTGCAAGGCTTAAGCCTCCGCTTAACATACCCGTTAATAAACCGTGCATCTCAGCAGGGGTTACGGCTAGACTTGCCGATTGAAGTTCAGTCGCAACCGTTAGGTAGTCAGGTAAAGTAGTTTCGCTCATCAGATAGCTCGCTCAGTTATTCTTTATATCGATAGTATAATCGTACCACTTCACCCCAATTCTGGTAAGCATCGATCCCCAGCAATTGAAGGATGACTGACTACCAATTGTTCAATTTGCTGAATTACTGTGTGCTCAAGCTCTCATTTACAAACAGTCACTCTGAAAAGCTTGAATCTTAATAGCGGTTTACCTATAGTTTCTCCCTCAGAGGAGATTGCTTCCTCATCGGTACTTGCACTTTTTCTTTCTCAAAAAATGGCGAAGGGCAACAGCCTTAAAATAGCGCGTTAAAGAGTTCATCCATCATGAGTAATCAAGCGGTAGACGTTGAAATATTAGGAAAACTGACTCGAGTGAATTGTCCACCAGGGCAAGAAGAGTCATTGATTGCAGCGGCGGCCGATCTTGATAATCGATTGAAAGAGATGGCTGAACGTACTAAGGTAACCAATGAAGTGAAGCTGCTGACTATCGCAGCTCTGAATATTTGCTACGAATTACAAACCAAGAAGTTTGAAGCAAATGATGAACAAAACGCACTGACCGAGCGAATGGAACAGCTCACGACATCACTTTCAGATGTCCTCAGTAAAGTTAAGCACGGACAGCAATAGCGTACACAAAATTTACCCTGGAGTGTTTGTCAGAGGATTCACGTCCCCGAGCCGATAAGCAATCCCTAAGGGTTAGTACTTGAGTGCTATTGAGCATGCTCGGCCCGACCGAGAAGCCTACGGTAATCATTGCTGATCCGCCTTGAACTCGCTGGTTCAAGGGCCATCTATTCTCAACGGCACTTTGGGGTATCCCTTCTTATGAAGACGCTCACACGCAGCGAATTTCGCAAACAGATCCGTATCAAACGCAATGCCTTATCTGGCGACCAACAAACTCAATCCGGTATCGACTTAGTTAAGCAGTGCATGCAGCTTGATGAAATTCAGTCTGCTCAGCATATTGCCCTCTATATCTCTATCGATGGCGAACTCGATACTCAGCCTTTAATCGAATGGTTATGGGCGCAAGGTAAGCAAACTTATTTACCAGTATTGCACCCCTTCTCTGCCGGGCACCTGCTGTTTTTACACTACTCGCCAACCACACCGACGGTCTTGAATAAGTACGGTATTGTCGAACCTCAGCTCAATCAAATGCTGGTTAAACCTTGTCAGCAACTCGACCTTATTCTTACGCCCCTTGTCGGCTTTGACTCCCATGGCCATCGTTTAGGTATGGGCGGCGGATATTACGATCGCACCTTGGCAAAGTGGTTCGAGACGGGCGAAGGTGCAGCTCCTATTGGTTTGGCTCATGATTGCCAACATGTTGATACGCTACCGATTGAAGAATGGGACATTCCGTTACCTAAAATCGTGACTCCGAGTAAAACTTGGCAATGGGAAAACAACCATTAAAGCGCTATAATCGCGCCGCAAACGTTAACCTCGATATATAAACGTTAACTTCAATACGCGAACGATTAATTCAAAGCGCAAGACCTTATTCAGGAGAATGGCATGACTCAAGATGAAATGAAAAAAGCAGCTGGCTGGGCAGCACTTCAATATGTTGAAGAAGGCAGCATTGTAGGTGTAGGTACTGGCTCTACAGTAAATCACTTCATCGACGCACTTGGCACAATGAAAGACAAAATCAAAGGTGCGGTTTCAAGCTCTGTAGCCTCTACTGAAAAACTAGAAGCACTAGAAATCAAAGTATTTGAGTGCAACGACGTATTCAAACTAGACATCTATGTTGATGGCGCAGACGAGATTAACGCTTCACGCGATATGATCAAAGGCGGCGGCGCTGCTTTGACTCGTGAAAAAATCGTAGCGGCTATCTCTGATAAGTTTGTGTGTATTGTTGACGGCACTAAAGCAGTTGATGTGTTGGGTAAATTCCCACTGCCTGTTGAAGTAATCCCAATGGCACGTTCATACGTGGCACGTGAGTTGGTTAAGCTTGGTGGTGACCCAGTTTACCGCGAAGGCTGCACAACCGATAACGGCAACGTGATCCTAGATGTGTACGGCATGGCGATCGAAAACCCGAAACAACTAGAAGATATCATCAATGGTATAGCTGGTGTGGTGACGGTTGGTCTGTTCGCTCACCGTGGTGCTGATGTGGTTATCACCGGCACGCCTGAAGGTGCAAAAATCGAAGAATAAATAATAGAAGATTGAATTTTTCTGTTACTTCATTACATACGGTGCCCTAGGGCGCCGTTTTTTTTGCTTTATTGCTGTAAAATTATGTCTTATTCCGTAATTTTCTTACCCAAAACATTTTTTTTTTGTTACTTTATTGTTCAGAAGACGCACAGGGAAAACGTTTGTCTCCTAACAAAGTGGTGAATTTGTTCCCCTTTCAGCCATTTTGTAGCACGTGCGCCGCATTTGCCCAACCTTTCCATTTTAAGGACGAGAACAATGGCCAAAGTTTCACTGGAAAAAGAAAAAATTAAAATTCTACTTCTAGAAGGTCTTCACCCTTCTTCTGTAGAAGTACTGCAAGCCGCTGGTTACACAAACATTGAGTACCACAAAGGCTCGCTACCGGAAGATGAACTTCTTGAAGCAGTAAAAGATGCTCATTTCATTGGTATTCGTTCTCGCACTAATATCTCCCAAGAAGTTATTGATGCAGCTGAAAAGCTGGTTGCCGTCGGTTGTTTCTGTATTGGTACTAACCAAGTCAACCTTCAAGCAGCAGCAAAACGCGGTATCCCTGTGTTCAACGCACCGTTCTCAAACACTCGAAGCGTTGCTGAGCTCGTTCTTGGTCAGGTTCTATTGCTACTACGTGGCATTCCAGAAAAGAACGCGCTTGCACACCGTGGCATCTGGAAAAAGAGTGCCGACAACTCTTACGAAGCCCGTGGTAAGCGTTTAGGTATTATTGGCTACGGTCACATCGGTACTCAACTGGGTATTATTGCTGAAAACCTTGGCATGCGTGTTTACTTCTACGACATTGAAAACAAACTGTCTCTGGGTAACGCAACGCAAGTTCATACCATGACGGAATTACTGAACAAGTGTGACGTAATCTCTTTGCATGTACCTGAAACCAACGAAACAAAAGACATGATGGGTAAAGAAGAGTTCGAGCGCATGAAGCCTGGTTCTATCTTTATCAACGCAGCTCGTGGCACGGTAGTCGATATTCCTGCTCTGTGTGGCGCTCTGGAGTCTGGACACCTTGCAGGTGCGGCTATTGATGTTTTCCCAACAGAACCAAAAACCAATGCAGACCCGTTTGAGTCTCCATTAATGCAGTTCGATAACGTGATCCTAACGCCTCACGTGGGTGGTTCAACTCAAGAAGCACAAGAGAACATTGGTGTTGAAGTTGCTGGTAAGCTAGCGAAATACTCTGATAACGGCTCTACGCTATCAAGTGTTAACTTCCCTGAAGTATCATTACCACTGCATACAGGTGCTTCTCGCCTGCTGCACATTCACGAAAACCGTCCGGGTATCCTAACTCAAATTAACACCATCTTCGCAGAGGAAGGGATTAACATCGCAGGTCAGTACTTACAAACTGCAGCAGATATGGGTTATGTGGTTATCGACGTGGAAGCGAATCGTTCAGAAGAAGCACTGCTTAAACTGAAAGAGATCGAAGGCACAATTCGTGCTCGTCTACTTCACTAATCATCGAATTAGATCATAAGTAAAAATAGAAAAGGCTCTCGTAATGAGAGCCTTTTTAGTATTTGGCCTACTGTAGGTAAATAGATCATGATGATCTAATCCCTCCCTGAGGTATGTTCACTACTCTTCTAGTTGGTAGATCACATTCACTCGATCACGAATGGTGATCGTCGAATCTTCATAAGAATTCGACTCGGTTCTCGCATCCATCGCCATTGAACGCATCAATACAGGCTGAGAAGATTGTGCGTTGTAATCTACGCGCCATACATCACCTAACTCGCGCTCAAAACCACTCGCCAATGATTTAGCTTTTGATGTCGCATCTTTAATGGCCTCCAAGCGCGCTTGCTCCTGATACTTAGCTTGGTCACGAACCTGAAGTTGGATATTATCGATCTGGTTAATACCCTGCCCAATGGCAATATCCATGTAGTCATTTAAGTTGGCTAGCTCATTCACTTGAACAGTCACATTACGTGATGCACGGTAACCAACCAGTTCAGGTTTACCATTTTTCGGGTAATGATATTGAGGAGATAAATACAGGTTAGAGCTGTGTACATTCGCCTCATCAACACCCGCTTGATGTAGCTTATTTAGAAAGCCAGTCACCACTTTATCAACTGTGTTTTTAGCCTGCTCAGCAGTCATCGTCGATTCCACGACTCTAACAGAAAATGTCGCCATATCTGGTGTCGCGATCACTTCACCATAGCCTGTCGTTGAAATATGCGGAAAAGATGGCGAGTCAGCCAATGATGGAAAACTCACAGCACTCAATGCTGCAGTAAGAGTAAGAGACGTTGCTAACATCTTTGGTACAAACTTCATTAGGTAGACCTATGCTGAACAAATGTTCTTTTATCATAGAGCAATTTGTCATATAACCAATCCCGCTACAGGACTTCTAACACAACTTTGACGCTGCAAAAACCAACAGCTTACTGAGGTAAGTGGTTGTGGGCATAATTTAATATCGCTTGAGAGATCTCTTTTAATACCCCACTCTCTAATTGCCAATGGTGCCAATAGATTCGGTAAGACAACAAAAAGCCAGGCGTAATATCAATCAAAGCACCAGACTCTAGCTCCTCGATAATCTGCAATCGAGGAATCAAACAGTAGGCAACGCCCGATAATGCCAAGCGCACAAATGCTTCTGAACTGCCGACTGTATGATTGATCACACTGTCTCTCGGGACGTTAAAATGATCATGCAGAAACTTCTTATGCAGATCATCGTATTGATCATAGGAAACCGCAGGCGCTTTGCTTAAAGTGGCGTAGTTTACGCCCTCTGCAAAGTAACGCTGATGAAAGTCAGGGCTAGCCACGCACACATAATCCATCCTACCGAGATAGTCAGCACTGCAGCCAGGAATCGCTTGAGACTCCAAACTGATTGCACCGGCCACCTCGCCACTTTTAATCTTTTCAATGGTTCTCGACTCACCATGAATCGCGAGGTTCAACTCGACTTGGCGAGACTTAATCACATCCGACAAAGCTGGTAGCAACCATGTCGCCAAACTATCAGCGTTGGTGGCTATGGATATCGATAGTGGTTGATTACCCTCTTCATTCATCAACTCAGGCACAAGCTCGTGCTCTAACAAACGAACACGGCGATATAAGCCCAGTAGTTTTTTACCCGCAGGCGTTGGCCTAGGCGGGCTTTCTCTCACCAAGGCTGGCTGAGCCAACCACTTTTCCAGCTGTTTGATGCGTTGAGATACCGCCGACTGGGAGATATATAACTGCTCAGCAGCCCTTTCGAAGCTACGTTGTTTTACTACAGCATCCAGTGCTTCAATCCATTTATAATCCAATCCGCGCATCAATTTGCTTCCTTTTTAAGCTAACTCATCACCACATTAGCAACTCTAATAATGGATTAAAATCATTAATTATACTTATTTAAAGGGTCAGAGTATCTTCGCCATATAGCACGTAAATATCGTTAAATAAGTGGAGGTTAAAATGAGTTTTTGGGTTTTATTACAAGGTTTTGGTCTAGGGGCAAGTATGATTATCCCTATTGGCGCTCAGAATGCGTACGTCCTAAATCAAGGGATAAAGCGCAACCACCATTTAACCACCGCGACAATCTGTAGCCTGCTCGATACTCTGTTTATCTCATTGGGTATCTTTGGTGGCGGTGCGATTCTGTCGCAAAATGAATTGCTACTCACCTCAGTGACGTTAGGCGGCATCGCTTTTCTAACCGTGTATGGTTTGTTATCACTGCGCAGTGCCTTTAAAGCACCCTCAAGCGAGGAGTCGAAAGGAGAGATACTGGCTCGCGGTAAGCGCACCGTTATTTTGGGTGCATTGGCGGTTACAGTATTAAACCCTCACCTCTATTTGGATACCGTGGTGATTCTTGGATCGATTGGCGGGCAGTTTGAAGGTAACGACAGAATTGCGTTTGCTATCGGGACCATCTTAGCTTCGTTCGTCTGGTTTTATTCTTTGTCATTGGGCGCAGCAAAGCTAGGTCCAACACTATCTAAACCGAATGTTAAGAAAGGCATTGATATCGCAGTAGCAACTATGATGTTTGCTATCGCAGCGGTACTCACCAATGGACTTATTGAGCAGTATTGGTAGAAATAATCTGAAAATATAGCTCCAAGAAAAAAGGCGGATAACCTAAGTTATCCGCCTTTTTATTCAACTTGTCGAAGCTTTATTAGCCCTCAACCTTGTTCATGTGAACATCCATTTGTGGGAATGGAATTTCGATACCTTCTTTATCCAAGCCTTCTTTGATTGCTTGCATCAGGTCGAAGTAAACATTCCAGTACTCTGCAGTACTAACCCATGGGCGAACCACAAAGTTTACTGAAGAGTCCGCTAGTGTGTGAACACCAACTTGAACACCAGGCTCTTTCAGTACACGCTCATCAGATTCACAGATCTTAGTCAGTAGCGCTTTTGCCTTCTGAAGATCAGCGTTGTAAGAAACACCAATCATTAGATCAATACGGCGCGTCGCATGACGAGAATAGTTTGTGATTGGGCTGCCGATAACGCTACCGTTAGGTACTACAACCATTTTGTTGTCTGGCGTTGTTAGAACCGTTTGGAAGATTTGAATAGAATCAACTGAACCTGCCACACCACCAATTTCCACATAGTCACCAGACTTAAATGGACGGAATGCAACGATAAGTACACCAGCAGCAAAGTTAGATAGTGAGCCTTGTAGTGCAAGACCAACGGCTAAACCAGCCGCACCAATAACAGCAACTACAGATGCCGTTTGAACACCTAAACGACCAAGTGCAGCAATTAAAACAATCACAAACAACAAGTAACGAACTAAACCATGGACGAACTCCACAACTGCTCGGTCCATTTTCTTCTTCTGAAGAACCTTAGACACGCTATTCGCTACTGCTTTAACAATAAGGTTACCAATAAATAGAATTATCAGTGCTGAAATGATATTTACGCCATATTGGATAAATAAATCTGAATTATTTGTTAACCACTGCTCTGCTTGAGACAAACCATCCACAAGTGGAGTCTCAATCGCTGTCGAACTATCAGCCATAATGTGCATCCTCTATATAATATGCTATGGGCTAAACTGTCTTAAGCCTCATTTACTCTGCAATATAATAAACAGTGTAATTACCGTTAAGTCATTGTGTTAAAAGTAAATTAAAGCCAAGTCCTTTTTATAAACTGAACCAAGTTCAGTTTTTCGGCACGATATCCTATCTTTGACAGATTGCAAAGTCATATTTATGTAAGCTTTTGAATTATTAAAACTTACCGATAAACACAAATACCGATAACTAAAAGACTACGAAATTTATTCACCGCACGCTAGGTTTTTCACATATTTAGTACAAGTTTTTATCAGATATAAAAAAACCCGCTCAATGAGCGGGTTTTTAAAACTTAAAGAGTACTTAATTCAAAGAATTATAGTACGTCTACAGCGTTAAGGTCAGCAAATGCTTTCTCTAGACGAGCAACCATTGAAGCTTGACCAGCACGTAGCCATACGCGTGGATCGTAGTACTTCTTGTTTGGAGCAGCTTCGCCAGTTGGGTTGCCGATTTGACCTTGTAGGAAATCGAAGTTGTCAGCAGAGTACTGACGGATACCGTCCCAAGTTGCCCACTGTGTATCAGTATCGATGTTCATTTTGATAACACCGTAGCCGATAGACTCTTGGATTTCTGCTTCAGAAGAACCAGAACCACCGTGGAATACGAAGTTTAGAGCGTTAGGTGCGATACCGAACTTCTCTGCACAGTATGCTTGAGAGTCACGTAGGATAGTTGGAGTAAGTACAACGTTACCAGCTTGGTAAACACCGTGTACGTTACCGAAAGATGCAGCGATAGTGAAACGTGGGCTAACAGCCATTAGTTTCTCGTAAGCGTATGCTACGTCCTCTGGAGAAGTGTAAAGCTCAGATGCGTCCATATCAGAGTTATCAACGCCGTCTTCTTCACCACCAGTACAACCAAGTTCGATCTCGATTGTCATGTTCATTTTAGCCATGCGCTCTAGGTACTTAGCACATGTTTCGATGTTCTCTTCTAGAGACTCTTCAGAAAGGTCTAGCATGTGAGAAGAGAATAGAGGCTTACCAGTTTGTGCGAAGAACTCTTCACCAGCGTCTAGTAGACCGTCGATCCATGGAAGAAGTTTCTTAGCAGCGTGGTCAGTGTGCAGGATAACTGGAACACCGTAAGCTTCAGCTACAGCGTGTACGTATTTTGCACCAGCTACAGCGCCAAGAACTTGTGCGCCTTGACCTTCAAGTTTAACGCCTTTACCTGCGAAGAATGCAGCGCCGCCGTTAGAGAACTGAACAACTACTGGAGCTTTAACTTTAGCAGCTGCTTCTAGTACTGCGTTTACAGAGTCAGTACCAACAACGTTTACAGCAGGAAGAGCAAATTTGTTTTCTTTTGCTACTTCAAATACTTTCTGTACGTCATCGCCAGAAATCACACCAGGTTTTACAAAATCGAAGATCTTAGACATGGAAATAGTCCTATTTATTCTATCGTTTTAAGATTAAAAAACTTAAGTTTAAAAACTTGCAATCGTTTGCTCACAACTTATGCCATTCTAGCAAAAAAGTGTGATATGCAGCAAACGTTAAAAGGCGAGATTCACATCTCGCCTTTCTAAATCAATTATGCTTTAGCACGCTCTTCAAGCATTGCTACTGCAGGAAGTACTTTACCTTCAACGAATTCAAGGAAAGCGCCACCGCCAGTAGAGATGTAAGAAACGTCAGCTTTGATACCGAACTTATCGATAGCTGCTAGCGTGTCACCACCACCTGCTACAGAGAAACCTGCAGACTCAGCGATTGCTTTAGAGATACCAGCTGTACCCGCTTCGAAGTTCTTGAATTCGAATACGCCTACAGGGCCGTTCCAAAGGATTGTTTTCGCGTTGCCGATGATTTCAGCTAGTGCCGCAGTTGAATCTGGACCAAGGTCGAAGATCATGTCGTCGTCTTGAACTTCAGAAACGTGCTTGATTTCAGCTTCTGCGTTTTCGTCGAATGCTTTAGCACATGCAACGTCAGTTGCTACTGGGATAGCACACTCTTTCATTAGCTTTTGAGCCGTTTCAACTAGGTCAGCTTCGTATAGAGACTTACCTACGTTGTGGCCTTCAGCAGCGATGAATGTGTTCGCGATACCACCACCAACAACAAGCTGGTCAGCAATTTTAGAAAGAGATTCTAGAACGGTTAGTTTAGTAGAAACTTTAGAACCACCAACGATAGCCACTAGTGGGCGAGCTGGGTTGTCCATTGCTTTACCAAGCGCTTCAAGCTCAGCAGCTAGAAGAGGGCCAGCACATGCTACAGGAGCGTAAGTACCAACGCCGTGTGTAGAAGCTTGAGCACGGTGAGCTGTACCGAATGCATCCATTACAAAGATGTCACATAGTGCAGCGTATTGCTTAGAAAGTGCTTCTTCGTTCTTCTTCTCGCCTTTGTTGAAACGAACGTTTTCAAGAACAACAAGTTCACCAGCGTTTAGCTCTAGGCCGTTTACGTAATCTTTAGCTAGTTTAACTTCGCAGTCTAGTGCGTCGTTTAGGTAGTTAACTACAGGAGCTAGAGAGAACTCTTCGTTGTATTCGCCTTCAGTAGGACGACCAAGGTGAGAAGTAACCATTACCTTTGCGCCAGCTTCTAGGCAAAGTTTGATAGTTGGTAGAGATGCAAGGATACGTGCATCTGAAGTTACTTTACCGTCTTTTACTGGTACGTTTAGGTCAGCACGGATAAATACGCGTTTACCTGCAAGTTCCAGGTCAGTCATCTTGATCACAGACATGATTTGTCCTCTCAAATTTAAATAAATATAAAGTTTTGGAAACTCAGCAACCCTGCTAAGCCTATAAATTATTCAACTGGTAATTCTTTCACTACTAATAATATGTGGACTCTTAGTATTTATTTCAAGCTAAAAAATAAATAATCCGCACATTTGCTTCTAGGTCTTACTTCTTGCCTTCAGAAGCTTGCATTGCAAGAACCGTATCCAGCATTCGGTTCGCAAAGCCCCATTCATTATCACACCACACTAGCATTTTAACTAAGTGGCCGTTGCTCACTCGCGTTTGTGAACCATCAACGATTGCGCTATGGGGATCGTGATTAAAGTCGATGGAAACGAGCGGCGCTTCAGTATAGTCAACTATATTGTGTAATGTACACTGGGATGCATTAACAATGGTTTGATTTACGTCATTAACTTTCACATTTGCATTAATTGTGACACTTAAATCCATCGCTGTTACGTTTACCGTCGGCACACGCACAGATATAGCTTCAAATTTGTTGGAAAATTTCGGGAAGATTCTTTCAATACCTTTATGCAACTTGGTATCGACAGGAATGATCGATTGGCTTGCTGCTCGAGTACGACGCAAATCGCTGTGGTACGCATCGATAACTTGTTGATCATTCATTGAAGAGTGAATAGTCGTAATCGTACCGGACTCGATACCAAAGGCGTCATCAAGAACCTTAATGATAGGGACAATACAGTTGGTGGTGCACGAACCATTGGAAACGATTTGGTGGTCCGCTTCGATGGTATCGTGGTTCACACCATAGATAATGGTGTTATCGAGGTCATTGGCACCGGGGTGAGAAAACAGTACCTTTTTCGCCCCTGCAGCAATGTGCGCGAGGCCGTCATCTCGGCAACCATAAACACCGGTACAATCGAGAACGATATCCACCTCAAGGTCACGCCAAGGCAACAGCTCAATATCAGCAAGATGTAAGATACGAATGGTATCAAACTCACCCTTGTCTTCAGCACCAATGCCATGATGGACATAAATGTGCTCTTGATCGTTAGAGATTTTCTTACCGAAGCGGCCGTGACTGGTGTCGTACTGCAATAGGTGAGCCATAGCGTCAGGCTGAGCAAGCTCATTGACCGCTACTACTTTGATTTGTTGGCTTTTGCCACTTTCATAGACAGCGCGCAATACATTACGCCCTATTCGTCCAAATCCATTTATCGCGACTTTTAGCATAGTTCCGTACATCTAACCAAAATTTCGTGCAACAGATGATAACTGAATCCTACCCAAAAGGCATTACTTGAATAACTCAGCTTGTTCATGACAGATTGATCTGTTGCTTATAGAGATGAGTCTAGGAGAAACAAATCCCAGAGACAAAAAACCGAGCTCAGCGCTCGGTTTTTTTATTCATTTCATTGTTAGCACTAAGCTAGCAATCAATGATTAAGCAAGAAGCTCTTTCGCGGTGTTTACTACGTTTTCAGTAGTGAAACCGAACATCTTGAATAGCTCGCCTGCTGGTGCAGATTCGCCGAACGTTGTCATACCGATGATCTTGCCACCGAAACCAACGTACTTGTACCAGAAGTCAGCGATGCCAGCTTCTACTGCGATACGAGCAGTAACGTCAGATGGAAGTACAGACTCACGGTATTCAGCATCTTGCTTGTCGAACGCGTCAGTTGCAGGCATAGATACTACGCGTACTGCTTTACCTTCAGCGGTTAACTGTGCAGCAGCTTCAACAGCAAGCTCAACTTCAGAACCTGTTGCAATGATGATTAGCTCAGGCTTGCCTTCACAATCTTTCAGGATGTAACCACCCTTAGCGATGTTAGCTACTTGCTCAGCATTACGATCTTGTTGTGCAAGGTTTTGACGAGAGAAGATTAAAGATGAAGGACCATCTTTACGCTCAATAGCCAGTTTCCAAGCAACAGCAGACTCAACTTGGTCACATGGGCGCCATGTGCTCATGTTTGGCGTTAGACGTAGAGAAGCGATCTGTTCAACCGGTTGGTGAGTAGGACCATCTTCGCCTAAGCCGATAGAGTCGTGCGTGTAAACTTGGATGTTCTGAACTTTCATCAGAGCAGCCATACGCATTGCGTTACGCGCGTATTCCATGAACATTAGGAACGTTGCACCGTATGGTACGAAACCACCGTGCAGAGCGATGCCGTTCATGATAGCCGTCATACCGAATTCACGTACACCGTAGTGGATGTAGTTACCAGAGAAGTCAGTTGCTTCAAGAGACTTAGAACCAGACCACATAGTTAGGTTAGAAGGCGCAAGGTCAGCAGAGCCACCCATGAATTCTGGTAGCATTTGACCAAACGCTTCTAATGCGTTTTGAGATGCTTTACGTGAAGCGATGTTTGCTGGGTTAGCTTGAAGATCAGCAATGATTGCGTTTGCTTTCTCTTCCCACTCAGCTGGAAGTTCGCCGTTAGTGCGACGTTTGAATTCTGCTGCTAGCTCAGGGTAAGCCGCTGCGTATGCGTCAAACTTAGCATTCCACGCTGCTTCTTTCGCTGCGCCTGCTTCTTTTGCATTCCACTCAGCTGCAATATCCGCTGGGATTTCGAAAGGACCGTGTTCCCAACCCAGTGCCGCTTTAGTTGCTGTGATTTCATCAGCGCCTAGTGGGGCACCGTGACAGTCGTGCGTACCTGCCTTGTTTGGAGAACCAAAACCGATGATAGTTTTAGTACAGATAAGTGTTGGACGAGGGTCCGCTTTAGCCGCTTCAATTGCTGCATTGATAGCGTCAGAGTCGTGACCATCTACCGCTGGGATTACATGCCAGCCGTAAGCTTCAAAACGCTTAGGTGTATCGTCAGAGAACCAACCTTCCACTTCACCATCGATAGAGATACCGTTGTCATCCCAGAAAGCAACTAGCTTACCAAGACCTAGCGTACCAGCTAGTGAACATGCTTCGTGAGAGATACCTTCCATCAGACAGCCATCACCCATGAATGCATAAGTGTAGTGGTCTACGATGTCGTGGCCTTCTTTGTTGAACTGTGCAGCCAGTGCTTTCTCTGCCATTGCCATACCAACAGCGTTAGTGATGCCTTGACCTAGAGGACCCGTCGTTGTCTCGATACCAGGAGCGTAACCGTACTCTGGGTGACCTGGAGTCTTAGAGTGCAGTTGACGGAAGTTTTTCAGGTCTTCAATTGAAAGCTCGTAACCTGCAAGGTGAAGCAGAGAATAAATCAACATTGAACCATGGCCGTTAGACAGAATAAAACGGTCGCGGTCAGCCCATTCTGGGTTTGCTGGGTTGTGGTTCAAGTGGCCACGCCAAAGAACCTCAGCGATGTCAGCCATGCCCATAGGTGCGCCTGGGTGGCCTGAATTTGCTTGTTGAACACCGTCCATGCTAAGTGCGCGGATTGCATTGGCTAGATCTTTACGAGAAGGCATGTCTGCTCCTGGATACATAAGCGATTTAAAAAAGAGATAATTGCTAAAGTTTTCATTTTTATTAGCGCGGGTATTCTCTCAAACGACTATTGCGACTGCAAACGTTTTACTGGCATTTTAACGGTCATTTTTCGCAATTTTCGAACATTTACATCACTTAGCAGTGGCTTATCTCGATCGATACGCAAACGATTAGTTATGACATATCATAAAAAAGAGCTTGTAATTCGACCGCTGGAATTTAGAATAGCCGTCTAGATGTAGAAACACCTACAAAATATACTGTATTTAATGGCGGCGCTTCCTAGCTTGCGACGCCATAAACTATTTACACCAAAAACTTAAAAGTGGAGCTCTCATGGCTAAGCACCTATTCACTTCTGAATCTGTTTCAGAAGGTCATCCAGATAAAATTGCAGACCAAATCTCTGATGCTGTTCTTGATGCCATCTTGGAACAAGATCCAAAAGCACGTGTTGCTTGTGAGACTTACGTTAAAACCGGCATGGTTATGGTTGGCGGTGAAGTGACAACGTCTGCATGGGTTGATATCGAAGAAATCACTCGTGAAACAGTACGTGAAATTGGTTACGTTCATTCTGATATGGGCTTTGACGCTGACTCTTGTGCTGTTCTAAACACAATTGGTAAGCAGTCTCCAGACATCAACCAAGGTGTTGATAAAGAAGACCCTAAAGAGCAAGGCGCAGGCGACCAAGGTATCATGTTTGGTTACGCGACTAACGAAACACCAATCCTAATGCCGGCTCCAATTACTTACTCTCACCTTCTTGTTAAGAAGCAAGCTGAAGTACGTAAGAGCGGTAAACTTGACTTCCTTCGCCCTGATGCGAAATCTCAAGTTACTTTCCAATACGACCAAGGTAAAATCGTTGGTATCGACGCTGTTGTTCTTTCGACTCAACACTGCGATTCAGTAACAACACCGGATCTACGTGAAGCAGTAATGGAAGAGATCATCAAACCAGTACTTCCTGCTGAGTGGATCAACAAAGACACTAACTTCTTCATCAACCCAACAGGCCGTTTCGTAATCGGTGGCCCAATGGGTGACTGTGGTCTAACAGGTCGTAAGATCATCGTTGATACCTACGGCGGCGCAGCTCGTCACGGTGGCGGTGCATTCTCTGGTAAAGATCCATCAAAAGTTGACCGTTCTGCAGCTTACGCGGCTCGTTACGTTGCGAAAAACATCGTTGCTGCTGGCATGGCTGACCGTTGTGAGATTCAACTGTCTTACGCTATCGGTGTTGCTGATCCAACATCTATCATGGTTGAAACGTTTGGTACTGAAAAAGTAGCTCACGAAATTATCATTGAAGCAGTTCGTCAAAACTTCGACCTACGTCCATACGGTCTTCAAGAGATGTTGAACCTTCTTCAGCCTATCTACAAGCAGACTGCTGCATACGGCCACTTCGGTCGTGAAGAGTTCCCTTGGGAAGCGACTGACAAAGCAGCAATCCTTGCGGACTTCGCTGGCCTAAAATAATTTAGCCACTGCGATTTGTTTCTTTAAAGCCCTTACTGCTTAGTAAGGGCTTTATTTTTATGTACTTACCGAACTTTCACTCACAATACCCTTCTCCAACGCCCTTCTTTACCGTTAACCACTTAGTATAAAAAGCCGCTGATAATTTGTGTTTTCTAGCACTACTGACAATAGTTAAGGTAACTCCTAGGCGATCAAGCTCACATTTAACTTAAATTAATTCAGTCTGATAACGCTCGTTAGATGCACGCTAGAACAATAACTGGGATGACAAAGAGCAATTTAGCTCAACACCATAACTCTCACACAAGCCACATCGATGAGCCTTATGGAATTATAACTAGGACGTTATTTAACTAGGGGGATCTATGCCTCGTACCGCGCACCCATCCGAACTGAACGATAAAAAACACAAGGTCAGCGATAAGGATTACGCTCGCACCATTCCTTGTAACCAAATCAGTATTTCCGCACCCTTTCATTGGTTGTCGCTTGCTCTGCATGACTTAGTAAGAATGCCATTAATCAGCGCATTCTACGGTTTGTGCTTTATGGGAGCGGCAATCGCCATTGTTCAGCTTGTCCAATGGCAAGGAACACACTTGGTCGTAATGCCAAGCCTGATCGTGTACATGCTAATAGGGCCGTTTCTTGCTCTGGGCTTGTATGACGCAGCTTGGGAAAGAGAAAAAGGCCACAACGCAAGCCTACTGCACTCGATGAAAGCCATCACTCGCAACTCCACCCACCAATGGGCCTTTGCGATCGTATTGATGGTTGCGATGATATTCTGGATGCGTATCGCTGCGTTATTGCACGCGCTCTACCCTTCAGTGCAAGGCGCACCACTGGCTGAGTTCGCTCCCTTCTTAATTACGGGTTCTGTGATTGGTTTTGTTATCGCAAGCCTCATATTTAGCATCTCAGCATTTTCAATTCCGTTAATGATGGAGAGACGCGTTGATGTGATGAGTGCGATTTTCACTAGCTTTAATGCCGTGAAATCGAACATCCCTGCAATGGTGGTTTGGGCGAGTATTATTTGTGCCGGTATTTTGGTGGGTTTTGCCACCTACGGCATCGGAATGATCGTCACCATGCCGCTACTTGGCTATGCTACATGGCACGCTTATCACGAGATCATTAAGAAAAAACATCACGTGTAAAGCATCGCTAGATCAACAAGCAATGTTATGATTAGGCCTTGGTTTAAACGCTGAGGCCTTTTATTTGGAGTTAACAACGTTTGTCTTACACCCCGCAACAACAGCGAGCAAATAAGAAATTGGCCGAATGCCTAGCTATCGCAAATCAACATTTCTCTCGTGAATTTCCACACCCAACTATCACCTTCAAGTTAAGAGGCAAAGCGGCGGGAAAGGCCTACCTTCAGCTCAACGAAATTAAGCTCAACCACGTACTATTTTCTGAAAATGAAGATGCCTTCATCAACGAGGTTGTGCCACATGAACTCGCACACCTGATCACGCATCAGGTTTTCGGACGTGTTAGGCCTCACGGAAACGAGTGGAAATACGTGATGGAAAAAGTATTCAACGTGCCAGCCAGAACAACTCACAGCTTTGAAATCGCGTCAGTTCAAGGGAAAACCTTTGAATATCGATGTGAGTGCACCACTTACCCATTATCAATCAGACGACACAACAAAGTACTTCGGAATCAATCGACCTACCGCTGCCAATTGTGCCAGAAAACCTTAGCTTTCACGGGAACTCAACTAAGCTAGTGACAGGTTGATTTACTCGGTAGAACAAATCTAATAGAGAGATCTAACATTTGAGTGCTAGACTGATGTTTATCATACTTTTATCAGTCTTTTTCTATGCAAAAACTCACCTTCAAAGCATTTGGCCTACCTGTATCTTTTTACTTAACAATAGTATTTGGCCTACTGGTAACCCAAAGCGTTCTCGCCGCACCACCGAGCTCATTTTCCAAAGCAAAAAGAGAAGCGGTGAAGATTTACCTCGACCATCCGACTTCATTTTATTGCGGCTGTGACATTACTTGGAAGGACAAAAAGAAAGGCATTCCCGACCTTGATGGCTGTGGCTATCAAGTCCGAAAACAACAAAAGCGGGCGAGTCGAATTGAGTGGGAACACGTGGTTCCAGCTTGGCAATTTGGCCACCAGCGTCAGTGTTGGCAAGATGGTGGGCGCAAGAACTGCACTCGCAATGACAAAATATTCAAATCCATGGAAGCCGACCTTCACAACCTAACTCCGGCCATTGGCGAGGTTAACGGTGATCGCTCCAACTACAACTTCAGTCAGTGGAATGGCATGGATGGTGTGAGCTATGGTCAGTGTGAAATGCAGGTCAACTTCAAGCAGCGTAAAGTTATGCCGCCAGACAGAGCAAAAGGCTCTATCGCGCGTACTTACCTTTACATGAGCCAAGAGTATGGTTTCAAACTATCTAAGCAACAAACCAACCTAATGATGGCGTGGAACAAGCAATTTCCTGTCGACAAGTGGGAATGTACTCGTGATGAGCGAATCTATGCCATCCAAGGTAATCACAACCCATTTGTTTACCCTGCTTGTAAATAACGTCGCTCGTACAATCAACATTCCTAACTATCTCAAACAAGAGTTTCAGAATTGCCCCTGAAACTCTTGCTCTACCCTTGTTTTTTCAACTAAAAGCATCCATGTTAGGCAGAGACAAAATACCCAAATGAACATATTTATAGGTTTACCAGCATGAGAATCCCTCGTATTCATCACCCAGAACGCATTCATCAGTTAGGTTCACTCGCTTTAGGCGAAGATGCCGCGGGTCATGTTGGTCGTGTCCTTCGCATGAAAGAAGGCCAAGAAGTCCTTCTATTTGATGGCAGTGGCGCTGAATTCCCTGCGACGATAGCCGAAGTATCAAAGAAAAATGTCACCGTTAATGTTTCTGAACGCATCGAACGCAGCAGCGAATCTCCGTTAGACTTACATTTAGGCCAAGTGATTTCACGTGGCGACAAAATGGAGTTCACGATTCAGAAATCGGTTGAGCTTGGTGTGAACACCATTACCCCTTTAATTTCAGAGCGCTGTGGCGTTAAGCTTGATACAAAACGCTTCGAGAAAAAACTCGCACAGTGGCAAAAGATTGCTATCGCGGCGTGTGAACAGTGTGGCCGCAATACGGTTCCAGTCATTCGCCCTATCATGCAACTTGAAGAGTGGTGTAGCGAACCGAGTGAAGCATTAAAGCTGAACTTACATCCTCGTGCAAAATACTCAATTAATACCCTTCCAGAACCTATCAGTAAGGTACGCCTATTGATCGGCCCTGAAGGTGGCTTGTCGGCTGAAGAAATCGGCATGACAGAACAATACAAATTTGAAGAGACGCTACTCGGCCCACGTGTACTTCGTACCGAGACAGCAGCTCTAACCGCAATTACTGCCTTACAAGTCCGTTTTGGCGATCTAGGCTAGGAGAAAAAAATGATCAAACTTGGCATCGTAATGGATCCAATTTCATCCATTAACATCAAAAAAGACTCTAGCTTTGCCATGATGCTTGAAGCTCAGCGTCGTGGTTACGAAATCCATTACATGGAAATGGATGATCTACATTTAGATCAAGGCGTAGCCATTGCTGACACTAAGGTTGTTGAACTAAAAGAAGATCCAAACGGTTGGTACAAATTCAAATCAGAACAGACTATCGCGCTATCCGATTTAGATGCGGTACTGATGCGTAAAGATCCTCCGTTTGATACTGAGTACATCTACGCAACTTACATTCTTGAGCGTGCTGAAGAGAACGGCGCACTGATCGCCAACAAACCACAAAGCCTACGTGACTGTAACGAGAAGTTGTTCACGGCATGGTTCCCTGAACTGACACCGACCACCATCGTGACTCGTAAAGCTGAAAAAATTAAAGCGTTCCGAGAAGAACACGGTGACGTGATTCTAAAACCACTTGATGGCATGGGCGGCGCGTCTATCTTCCGTGTGAAAGAAGGCGATCCAAACGTATCAGTTATTATTGAAACCTTGACCAACCACGGTCAGAACTACGCAATGGCACAAACTTTTGTTCCAGACATCAGCAATGGTGATAAGCGTATTCTTGTGGTTGACGGTGAGCCAATGCCTTACTGTCTAGCGCGTATTCCTGCAAAAGGGGAAACTCGAGGTAACCTTGCTGCTGGCGGTACAGGTGAAGCTCGTCCTCTAAGTGAAACAGACTGGGCTATCGCAAGAGCAGTTGCTCCTGCACTGAAAGAGAAAGGCTTAATCTTTGTTGGGCTTGATGTTATCGGTGACAAGCTGACTGAAATTAACGTGACTAGCCCTACTTGTATCCGTGAAATTGAAGCCGCTTTTGATATTTCAGTTACAGGTAAATTAATGGATGCAATTGAGCGTCGCGTTAACGCTAAATAGCCTAAACTAAAGAAAGCCTTAGCTATTCGAAAACACAGAAATATCTAGGCAAAGAACAATGAGCGGCTTTACGCCGCTCTTTTTCCTTTACTGGGAACACACTGGCAGGAGGCTCTATGAATTTAACGAACCACTTTCTGGTTGCTATGCCCGGAATGAAAGACCCATACTTTCAAAATTCGGTGATTTACCTTTGTGAGCACAATGACGAAGGCGCGATGGGTTTGATGATCAACGCCCCTATCGATGTCACTGTCGGCAGCATGCTTAAACAAGTTAAGGTTGATTCTGAGCAGCCGAAATCCAACCAAGCAAGTCTTGATAAGCCAGTATTGAACGGTGGGCCGGTCGCAGAAGACCGTGGATTTATTTTGCACAAACCTAAAGGCAGCTATCAATCCAGCATCAACATGACAGATCAAATCTCGGTGACGACTTCAAAAGATATCTTGATGGTGTTGGGCACAGAAGATGAGCCGATGAATTATTTAGTCGCACTTGGGTATGCAGGATGGGAACCGGGACAACTGGAAACCGAACTGACCGAGAACTCATGGTTAACCGTTGAAGCCGATCCGAAGGTCATCTTCGATACACCGATTTCTGACCGCTGGAAAGTCGCCGTGCAGATGTTAGGAATAAATGCGGCTCAGCTTTCAGCAGACGCTGGCCACGCCTAGTTCAAATCAGCTAAATAAAATAAACAGACACTCTCAAACACAGATAAATTTGGAAACCCCATGTCACGAACAATTATGGCATTTGACTACGGTACAAAAAGTATCGGTAGTGCGATAGGACAAGAAATCACGGGCACCGCAAGCCCTCTAAAAGCTTTTAAAGCCAAAGATGGCATCCCAAATTGGGACGATATCGAAAAGCAAATTAAGGAGTGGCAGCCGAATCTTATCGTGGTTGGTCTTCCTACCGATCTTCATGGTAAAGATCTAGCCGCGATTACACCAAGGGCGAAGAAGTTTGCCAATCGCCTAAAAGGGCGCTTTGGTGTCGATGTTGAACTGCATGATGAAAGACTTTCTACGACAGAAGCAAGGGCAGACCTTTTTGAAATGGGCGGCTACAAAGCACTAAGTAAAGGTAATGTCGATAACCAGTCTGCAGTCGTCATTTTAGAGAGCTGGTTTGAAGCACAATATTCATAACGAAAATTAAGAGCTCAAAGATTAAACTCCTTTGTGATCCTATAATGATATTACGGCGTAATGTCGAAGCAATTCATTATTAGGTAAGTGGGAGTTCACATGAAAATTTTTCTAGCAATCTTCGTAGCTCTAGCAATATCAGCATGCAGTTCGACAAGCTCCAATAATGCAGGTTATATGAATCATACTTCGACTGACGCAGACGTAATCAGCGAGCCTAAGAACAAGAAGCGTTGATAATACAGACGCAGTCGAACGATGAATATGATGAACGCCTGATTTTAACCTAGAATCAAATCAGGCGTTTTTTATCACCCCATATCTATCTTCACACCAGCCAACGCCCCAGTTCCGTAGTCGTCATCACCACGTCTAGTTTTGAGCATTAAGCGCAAGTCATTAGCAGAATCGGCACTGTGGAACGCATCCTCTTCGCTGATCTTGCCTGCTATCACTAAATCATACAAAGCTTGGTCAAAGGTCTGCATACCTATCTCTTTCGATTTAGCCATGGTTGCTTTCAGTTCGTGTAGTTCACCACGACGAATCAAGTCAGAAACACGAGGGCTATTCAGCAGAATCTCGAATACACCATGACGCCCGCTGCCATTCTTGTCGCGAATGAGTTGCTGAGCGACGACACCACGCAGGTTCATCGATAGGTCAAACAAGAACTGTTCTTTCTGCTCTTTCGGCACCAAATGAAGAATACGCTCTAGCGCTTGGTTAGCGTTATTGGCGTGCAAGGTTGCCATACACAAGTGACCCGTTTCAGCAAAGGTCATCGCGTATTCCATGGTCTCACGGCTACGGATTTCGCCAATCAAGATCATGTCTGGTGCTTGGCGTAGCGAGTTCTTAAGCGCGACTTCGTAACTCTCGGTGTCGAGCCCGACCTCACGCTGCGTCACGATGCACTTTTTATGTTCGTGCACAAATTCAATAGGGTCTTCAACCGTCAAGATATGTCCCGAGCGATTGGTGTTGCGATAGCCTGTCATTGCAGCCATTGAGGTCGATTTACCAGAGCCTGTCGCACCAACCACCAGCACAAGTCCGCGCTTAGCTATTGATAGGTCCTGTAGTACATCAGGAAGCTTTAGTTGCTCAAAGGTTGGGATGTTAGTCTCGATACGTCGAATGACCGCTCCAGGTAGCTCTCGCTGAAAGAATGCACTGACACGAAAACGACCAAAGTCACGCACGATGGCAAAATTAGCCTCACGCGTTTGCTGATACTCATCACGTCGGTCTTGTTCCATCATCGCATCAAGTAATTGAGCAACCTGTGCCGCATTCAGCTTCTCTCCTTGAGGGCGTAATTCACCATCCACACGAAACAGGATTGGCGCATCGACAGTGATATAGAGATCCGATGCCTTTTGAGAAAGCATTCCCTCAAGGATTTGATTCAATTCCATTATGTACACCTTAATTAAAACATTGAGGTTTCAATTTCGATCTTTTTCTCGACCTCTTCCGAATCAACCAAGCCCTGCGCCATCAGCTGCTTCGCATTTTGTTCCATGGTCTGCATGCCGTGCGCTGCGCCCGTTTGAATGATCGAGTACATCTGCGCAACCTTATCTTCACGAATCAAGTTTCTGATCGCAGGTGTTGCCATCATGATTTCATGACACGCCACACGACCACCACCAACACGCTTTAGCAGCTTCTGGGCTATCACCGAGCGCAGTGATTCAGACAACATCGAACGAACCATATCTTTATCGCTACCTGGGAACACATCGATAATACGGTCGATCGTTTTAGCCGCAGAACTGGTGTGCAGAGTACCAAAGACCAAGTGACCCGTTTCTGCTGCGGTTAACGCTAAGCTAATCGTCTCTTGGTCACGAAGTTCACCAACCAGAATCACGTCTGGGTCTTCACGTAAGGCACTGCGCAGTGCCGCTTTAAAACTGTGAGTATCACGGTGAACTTCACGCTGGTTGACTAGGCATTTATTATTGGTGTGAACGAATTCAATCGGGTCTTCAATCGTCAGAATATGCTTATTGTGGTTGCGATTTACGTAATCAACCATCGCCGCAAGAGTCGTTGATTTACCAGAGCCAGTTGGACCAGTGACGAGCACTAACCCTTTTTCGTAGTTAGCAATCCTTTCGAAGATCTCAGGTGCACCTAACTGATCTAAAGTCGGGATTTCGACAGGGATAGTTCGAAAGACAGCTGAGCAGCCACGGGCTTGGTTAAACGCATTAACACGAAAGCGACCAACATTGGGTAATTCAAAAGAGAAGTCGACTTCCAGTTTTTCTTCAAACTCGCCGCGTTGTGAATCGCTCATGATCTCAAAAACCAAACGATGCACATCAGCATGACTCAAAGCTGGGATTCCAAGCTTCCTTACTTCACCATCTATACGTACCATTGGAGATACACCCGCAGAAAGATGTAGATCTGACGCGTTATGCTTTACACTAAAATCTAGTAACTCAGTGATATCCATTTATTTTCCCTTAAGTAAAGTCAGCTATGAGTAGTATTCAACAAAATATCGAACAAATCACCTCACAGATTCGTAGTGCTGAGCAAAAGTGCGGACGAGCTCCAGAGTCCGTGCAACTTTTAGCCGTCAGCAAAACTAAACCTATTGATGCGATTCTAGAAGCCGCACTCGGAGGCCAAGTTGCCTTTGGTGAAAACTATGTTCAAGAAGGTGTAGATAAAGTAAAACACTTTTCAGAACAACATTCTAACCTAAATTTAGAGTGGCATTTTATTGGTCCAATTCAATCCAATAAAACCCGCCCAATCGCGGAAAGCTTTCAATGGGTGCATTCCGTCGATCGCGATAAGATCGCACAAAGGCTTAATGATCAACGACCAAGCGAACTTCCACCTTTGCAAGTGTTGATTCAGGTAAACACCAGTGGTGAAGAGTCCAAATCTGGAACCTCAGAAGAGACAGTTTTTGCACTCGCGGAGTTGATTTCATCGCTCCCCAACCTCACCTTAAGAGGATTGATGTCGATTCCTGCAAACGTATCTGACTATCAATCTCAGCTTAATGCATTTTCTCAACTGGCAGAGCTTAAAGACAAGCTAGCCGCGAAGTATTCAGACATTGATACCCTTTCGATGGGGATGAGTGGTGATATGGATGCAGCAGTTGAGGCTGGCAGCACAATGGTTCGTATTGGAACAGCTATTTTCGGCGCTCGTGATTACGCGAAATAGCCGTAGTAAGTAACGACAAGTACAAGTATTGATACCGCTTCGCCTTATCCGCGCAGCGACACGCTCAGGATTTTATATATGGTACATAAGAACATCGCCTTTATTGGGGCGGGAAACATGGTTCGCTCAATTGTAGCTGGCTTAGTTGCTAGTGGTTACCCAGCGCAAAAGATTACTGCGACAGCACCTTCAGAAACCAGAAGGCTGCCGTTAGAACAAGAATACGGCATCAATACCACCAGCGATAATATTGCAGCAGCTGAAAAAGCAGACGTTGTTGTGTTATCCGTGAAGCCACAAATGATGGCTGATGTATGTAAACCCTTACAAGATATCGACTTCAGCAACAAACTGGTTATCTCAATTGCCGCGGGTATTAATGCGAATCGACTTAATGAGATGTTAAACTGCCAACTGAACCTTGTTCGTGTGATGCCAAACACGCCATCACTGCTTGGTAAAGGGATGAGTGGTCTTTATGCCGATGCAACTGTCAGCCAAGATGATAAAGACTTTGCTTCTCAGCTGATGCAAGCTGTTGGTGAAGTAAGTTGGGTTGAACAAGAGTCTGGAATCAACAACATCATTGCGGCGGCGGGTAGCGCTCCGGCTTACTTCTTCCTGTTTATGGAAGCGATGCAAGCTGAAGCAATCAAGCAAGGTTTTGACCAAGAAACCGCTCGTAAGCTAGTGCAGCAGTCTGCATTAGGCGCGGCAGAGATGGTGGTAGCAAACCAAGATACTGAATTATCAACACTGCGTGAACAAGTGACATCCAAAGGCGGCACGACCGCAGAAGCACTACGCACGTTTAACGAACATCAACTATCAGACATCGTAGCAAAAGCCATGCAAGCGGCGGTTGCTCGAGCTGAAGAGATGGAAAAACTGTTTTAGTACCAATCAAGGTAAACAAGCATTTTGCCGCTCTGGTTATATCTAAGCGACAAGTAAATCCGAAAAAGGAAACAATATGAACTCGATGAGCTTTCTGATCTCGACCGTTTTTGATCTTTACATCATGGTTGTGATCTTGCGTATCTGGCTACAAGCATCACGTGCAGATTTCTACAACCCATTCTCACAATTCATCGTAAAAGCGACACAACCGGTTGTTGCCCCACTACGCCGAGTTATTCCATCAATCGGCAGCCTTGATCTAGCGACCGTTGTTTTCGCTTATGTGCTGTGTGTACTTAAGTTCGTTGCTCTAAACCTGATTATCTCTGGCGGCGCTGCCGTTTTCGATATTAGCTTCCTTATCTTTGGTGCACTGTCTCTGCTCAAAGCGGCTGGTGGTTTGATCTTCTGGGTTCTACTTATCCGTGCAATCCTAAGCTGGGTAAGCCAAGGCCGTAGCCCAATCGAGTACGTATTCCATCAACTGACTGAACCAATGCTAGTGCCTATCCGCCGTATCCTTCCGGACATGGGTGGTTTCGACCTAAGCGTACTGGTTCTGTTCATTGTTCTGCAATTTGCGAACTTCCTAATGGGCGACATGATTGGCCCTATTTGGTATCAGCTATAATTCAAGTACGAACATCAGGTACTTTGACGATGCCAAAAGCGGTTTGGGCCGAGGAAAACGATATTCTTCTTAGGCTCTATATCCAACCCAAAGCAAGCCGAGACAAGATTGTTGGCTTGCATGGTGAGGAACTCAAAATTGCCATAACTGCTCCACCAGTAGATGGCAAAGCCAACGCCCACTTAGCGAAATACCTTGCGAAACAGTTTAAGGTCGCAAAAGGGCAAATTAAGATAGAAAAGGGAGATCTCGGTAGGCACAAGCAAGTTCGAATATGCTCGCCAAGCCAAATCCCAACTGAAGTCAAAGCCATCCTATGATGGCTTTTTGCTATTTATTGGAGTCATTATGCGTTTATGGATAACAGCACTACTCACCGCTCTTGTTGCCTTACCAAGCTCAGCAGGGCAATTTAAGAACATTAAGGATGTCGAGGTTCATTACTCGGCTTTTAATTCCACGTTCTTAACTTCGCAAGTCGCTAAGCAATACAAACTTAAGCGAAATGGATACTCAGCAATCCTCAACATCAGCGTGTTAGACAAGGCTTCTCTAGGCAAGCCTGCGACAACGGCTAAAATTACGGGAACAGCGAAGAACCTCGTTGGAAACACCCGTACTTTGAAGTTTCGAGAAATCAAAGAAGGCGATGCGATTTATTACCTTGCTGAGTTCCCCGTAACTCACGAAGAAAACATCACCTTCGACATCGATGTGAACGCAGGCCTAAAAGGCACTGGTCCACTGCGTTTCACACAGAAATTCTATATAGAAGAGTAAGCTCAAACCTTACTTTTCATTTATTAACTTATTTAGAGCTACATTCCCATGAGTAAGATTGTTTTAGCAACAGGCAACCAAGGTAAAGTTCGCGAGATGGCAGATATTCTGTCTGAGTTTGGTTTTGACGTTGTCGCGCAAAGTGAATTTAACGTTTCAGAAGTCGCTGAAACAGGAACGACTTTCATTGAAAATGCCATCATCAAAGCTCGCCACGCAGCGAAAGAAACAGGGCTGCCAGCCATTGCTGACGACTCAGGTTTAGAGGTTGATTACTTAAATGGTGCGCCAGGTATCTATTCAGCGCGTTACTCAGGTGAAGGGGCAACCGATAAGCAGAACATCAAAAAACTATTAGATGCGATGCAAGGTGTCGAAACTGAAAAGCGTACTGCGCGTTTCCACTGTGTGTTGGTGCTAATGCGTCACGAGAATGATCCAACACCTCTAGTGTGTCACGGTAAATGGGAAGGTCGTATTCTTACTGAAGAACACGGTGAGAATGGCTTTGGCTACGATCCTGTGTTCTTTGTACCAGAAGATAACTGCGCCTCAGCAGAGCTTGAATCTTCGCGTAAGAAGCAACTATCACACCGTGGTAAAGCGCTTGCGTCACTATTCAAGACTCTCAAGGAGCAAGCTCTGTAATGCACAATGCAGCGCTAATACCACCCGCACTTAGCCTCTATGTACACATCCCATGGTGTGTACAAAAGTGTCCGTATTGTGATTTTAACTCTCACGCTCTGAAAGCCGAGATCCCTGAAAAAGAGTACATCGATGCACTGCTTGAGGATCTCGATACTGATATCGAAAAATATCAGCTCAATGGTATGCCTCGCCCACTGCATTCGATCTTTATTGGTGGCGGTACCCCAAGCCTGTTTTCTCCTGAAGGAATTGGCCGATTGTTACAAGGCATTGAACAGCGCATCCCGTTCAAACCTGAAATAGAAATCACCATGGAAGCCAACCCGGGAACTATCGAAGCTGAGCGTTTTGCAGGTTACCAAAAGGCAGGCATTACTCGAATCTCGGTGGGTGTGCAAAGTTTTGAGCAAGAGAAACTGGAAAGACTTGGGCGTATTCATGGTCAAGATGAAGCGGTAAATGCCGCTCATTTAGCGCATAAGATTGGATTGAATAGTTTCAACTTAGACTTAATGCACGGCTTACCCGATCAGAGTATTGAACAAGCGTTGGCTGATTTGGATAAAGCGATAGAACTCGACCCTCCGCACTTATCTTGGTATCAGCTAACAATAGAACCTAACACCATGTTCTATTACAAAACACCAACGCTGCCTGATGATGATGACCTTTGGGATATCTTCGACCTAGGCCATAAGAAGCTCGCAGACGCAGGGTATGTGCAGTACGAAATTTCAGGCTACAGCAAGCCGGGATCTCAGTGCCAACATAACCTCAACTACTGGCGCTTTGGTGACTATCTAGGTATTGGCTGTGGCTCTCATGGCAAGCTGAGCTTTACAGATGGACGCATTGTTCGTACCACTAAGGTTAAGCACCCTAGAGGCTATTTGGCTGCGTACCAAAACATGGTAAAACCTTATCTATCAGATGAATTTGAAGTGCCGAATGAAGACCGCCCTTTTGAATTTTTCATGAACCGCTTTAGGTTAATGGAAGCATGTCCAAAGCAGGATTTCATTGATACGACAGGGCTTGGTTTTGACTCGATTCAAAAAACGATTGAATGGGCAAAAGAGCTAGGCTACTTGAAGGAAACCGACACTCACTGGCAGATCACTGAAAAAGGAAAGCTGTTTCTCAATGATCTGTTAGAAGCCTTTATGGCAGAAGAAGACGAGTAGTTCGAGATTCGAGATTCGAGAAGCATTGCGTAAGGGTTGGCTTTAGGGTCAACCCTTTTTGTTTTATAGCCCTCTCTCGGAGCGAAGCGTTCTATAGGACAACGTCCGTGCTCGAATCTTTCTCTTAGAAAATAGAACGACCAATTCGCTCTGAAAGCAACTCTAGAGCCTTAGTACCTGCGAGCGAGTTGCCAGAAGGATCAAGCTCTGGAGACCACACCGCAATCGTCATTTCGCCAGGAACGATAGCAATAATACCGCCACCAACGCCCGATTTTCCTGGCATACCAACACGGTAGGCAAACTCACCAGCCCCATCGTACAAGCCACACGTCGCAAGCAAAGCATTCAACTGCTTGGTTTGAACTGGCGTGATGATCTCTTTCTTGGTTTGAACCGACACGCCTTTGTTTGCTAAATAGCTAAAGGTTTTTGCCAAATCCACACACGTCATTTTAAGCGCACAAGCGTGGAAGTAGTTATTCAGAACTGGGATAACATCATTCTCAAAATTACCAAATGAACGCATCAAATAAGCAATGGCAGCATTACGATCGCTGTGCATCATTTCTGAAGCCGCTACCACCTTGTCATACACAATATGAGTATCACCCGATAACTGACGCACAAACTCTAACAAGCGGTGCCTAGGCGCAGACAAGCGGCTTTGTAGTAGGTCTGCAACGACAATTGCCCCCGCATTGATGAACGGGTTGCGGGGAATACCATACTCCATCTCAAGCTGAATCATCGAGTTAAAGGCTTGACCAGAAGGCTCTTTGCCTACTCTTTGCCAAATCTCTTCAGGCTTATATAGCACCATAGCTAGCGTCAGGCTCAAGGCTTTAGAAATAGATTGCACAGAAAATGCTTCTTCAGCATCGCCTGCTTTAATCACCTCACCTTCATTGGTGTATACCGCGATCGCCAGTTTCTGGTTCGATACGCGAGCCAGTGCAGGGATATAATCAGCGACCTTTCCCTGTCCAATTAAAGGACGAACTTCGTCTAAGATCTCGGCCAAAATAGCTTGAGTTGGTTTCATGTGCGCTTACTTCTATATTGTTATTTTTGTAGGGGTGTAACATATACCAATCGTAGTAAATAACTGCTCACTCTAGCTTGTTAAAATGCTCGATAACTGCGTTAGAATTTTTGATTGTAGAGTAACTACTTATCGAAAAATGCTGCCTTGTTCTCAAGCCTTTTTCCTACGCTATTTCTGATCACTTACTTACTGTGATTGGTATTACTTTCTGTCGTTAAGCCTTTACTGAAATAAAAGCCTAAGGACAAAAAAGCCAACATTACAATAATGTTGGCTTTAATCAATCCCATAAAGTGTAGGGGTTAAACCCTAAGTCGGATTACCCTTCACTTAATTTGATTCGAAGTTACTTAGTACGCTTGAACTTAATGTCCCAAACACCATGACCTAAACGGTGGCCACGCGCTTCAAACTTAGTTAGCGGGCGCTCATCCGGACGAGGGATGTAATCACCATCTTCAGCGATGTTTTCGAAGCCTGGAGCTACGTTCATCACTTCAATCATATGTTCTGCGTAGTTTTCCCAGTCTGTTGCCATGTGGAAAACACCAGTATCAAGTTGAAGCTTGCCGCGAACCATCTCTGCAAACTCAGCCTTAACGATACGACGTTTATGGTGACGAGCTTTGTGCCATGGGTCAGGGAAGAACAGTTGCAGAGTATGCAGGCTGCTATCTGGGATCATGTGTTCAAATACTTCTACAGCATCGTGACACATTACACGCAGGTTAGTTACGCCAGCATCGCGAGCTGTACCTAAACACGCACCAACACCCGGGCTATGAACTTCAATACCTAAGAAGTTTTTCTCAGGTGCGTTCTTTGCCATTTCAACCAGTGATGCACCCATACCGAAGCCAATCTCTAGTACAACCGGGTTATCGTTGCCAAATACTTCTTTCCAGTTAAGAAGCTCTGGGTTGTAGTCGATACCCATTGTTGGCCAACATTCATTCATCGCGTTCTCTTGGCCTTTTGTTAAGCGGCCTTCGCGGCGAACAAAGCTACGGATCTTACGAACCAGTTTGCCGTCTTCAGTATATTCGTTAGTGGTCACTTCACTCATTGATTTTTGCCTGCACATTGATTAATCAAAGCGGGGATTATCCAAAGAATTGCCTCCGGTGCAAGTCTTTCCGTGGATAAATTCCCACACAATTTGTCTGTTTTACATCCAACGTTAAGTGTGGTGCAATTTCGCTTCTAATAATAGCAAAGCATAGAGCATGTCGTGACTCCTTTCGCAACCGCCATATTAAAGTGGTATGACGCCTACGGGCGTAAAGAATTGCCTTGGCAACAAAACAAAACCGCCTACACCGTTTGGCTATCTGAAATCATGCTTCAGCAGACTCAGGTTGCTACGGTGATTCCATACTACCAACGCTTCTTAGAACGCTTTCCAACGGTTATCGACCTAGCGAACGCCGAACAAGATGAGGTACTCCACTTATGGACAGGGCTTGGTTATTACGCACGAGCTCGCAATCTACATAAAGCAGCCAAGATCGTTGCTGAGCAATATGGTGGTGAATTTCCGCTGTCTATCGAAGAGATGAACGCGCTACCGGGGATTGGTCGCTCAACAGCAGCAGCCGTCTTATCATCGGTTCATAAACTTCCTCATGCGATTCTTGATGGCAATGTAAAACGAACGCTTGCGAGAAGTTTTGCCGTTGAAGGTTGGCCGGGGCAAAAGAAAGTCGAAAACCAGCTTTGGGAACACGCCGAAGCACATACTCCGAACAAAGATGTCGATAAGTACAACCAAGCAATGATGGACATGGGTGCCATGGTTTGTACCCGTAGCAAGCCTAAGTGCACCTTGTGCCCGATTGAAAGCATGTGTGAGGCCAAGAAGCTCGATAGACAGCTCGACTTCCCTGGCAAAAAGCCTAAGAAAGAAAAGCCAGTAAAAGACACATGGTTTGTGATTCTGTATCACGACAACCAAGTGTGGCTCGAACAGCGCCCTCAATCTGGTATCTGGGGCGGATTGTTTTGTTTCCCTCAAAATGAAAACGCAGAGATCGAACATCAACTAGATCTTCGTTCGATCAAAGACACTCAAACCAATTCGATCAAGACCATGATTGCGTTTAGACACACTTTCAGCCACTACCACTTAGATATCACGCCAGTATTAGTGAAATTAGATAAACAACCAGATTTGATAATGGAAGGGGCTAAAGGTCTCTGGTATAACTTATCAAAACCGGAAGAAATTGGCCTAGCCGCTCCTGTAAAGCAGCTTATTGAGAGCCTACCCTTTGAACTGAACGACGACGTTTGAATCAACGAACGCGATAAGAGGAACCACTATGAGCCGCACTGTATTTTGTGCTCGCCTTCAAAAAGATGCTGAAGGCCTAGATTTTCAACTTTACCCAGGTGACTTAGGTAAGCGTATCTTTGACAACGTGTCTAAAGAAGCTTGGGGACAATGGCAAAGCAAGCAAACTATGCTTATCAATGAAAAGAAGCTAAACATGATGGATCCTGAGCATCGTAAACTTCTTGAAACTGAGATGGTTAACTTCCTTTTTGAAGGTAAAGATGTCGTAATTGATGGCTATACTCCACCAAGCGAATAAGACATTTATTTAAGCAATTTTTAATGACATCATGGTTAACGCTGCGATGTCATTTTTGTATGAGGAACTATGAAAAAGCTAAGTTACTTCCTAACAGCCATGTTATTAACTGGCTGCAGCCGTGAATTTGTCGAAAGCATTTATGATGTCAATTACGAGCCAACCAACCGGTTTGTGAAGAATTTAGCTGAGCTACCCGGACAATTTGAAAAAGATACCGGGGCGCTAGATTCATTAATAGATAGCTTTTCAGGCAACATTCAAAAACGTTGGGGTAGCAGTGAAATCAAGATAGCAGGTAAGAGTAACTATGTGAAATACATAGATAATTACTTAAGTCGTTCAGAAGTGAATTTTAGCCAAGGCCTGATAACGGTGGAAACGGTTTCCTCTACCGAACCGAAAAAACACCTCAAAAATGCGATCATGACGACCCTTTTGACGCCAGATGATCCGGCGCATGTCGATCTATTCTCTTCTAAAAGCATCAAGCTAGAAGGCAAACCTTTCCTCTATAATCAGGTCGTAGACCAAGAAAAAAAGCCCATTCAATGGACTTGGCGAGCGAACCAGTTTGCGGATTACCTGATCGCGAATAACCTAAAAACCAAAGAAGTCGACTTTAAAAAAGCCTACTACGTTGAAATCCCAATGGTGGCCGACCACGCTAGCCAGCGTAGTTATCAATATGCCGACATCGTTCGACGAGCGTCTCAGCGTTATGACATCCCTGAAGATTTAATCTACGCTATCATCAAGACAGAGAGTAGCTTCAACCCGTACGCCGTAAGCTGGGCTAATGCTTATGGTCTTATGCAGGTGGTACCTAAAACCGCTGGTCGAGATGTATTTGAACACGTCAAAAAGAAACCTGGTGAACCAAGCCCTGAGTACTTATTCAATCCAGAAAACAACATTGATGCTGGCACCGCATACTTTTACATCCTTAAAAATCGTTATTTGAAAGACGTAAAAAACCCATTAACGCTTGAATACAGTATGATTTCAGCCTATAACGGCGGTACTGGTGGCGTACTCAATACCTTCAGTAAGGACAGAAAGCGAGCAATGCAAGACTTAAACTCGCTGCAACCGAGCCAAGCCTACTGGGCGCTTACCAAGAAGCATCCAAATAAAGAGTCGCGCCGATACCTCGAAAAAGTAACGCAATTCAAAAAAGAATTTAACCAAGGTAAAACATAACCCTCACTTTTGAATAAAAAAACAACGAACGAACGGTTTTTTTAATTATTTTCAAAAAAGGAGTTGACGGTTATGCAGAAAATCCGTTTAATAGCGCTCCGTTGCCCGGATAGCTCAGTCGGTAGAGCAGAGGATTGAAAATCCTCGTGTCGGTGGTTCGATTCCGCCTCCGGGCACCACAATTTGATTTGTTGGTGTCAACACTCTTTAACAGGGAGTAACAACACGGACAAAAGCATAAAGAATTTAGTGTGCCGAC
>NZ_JBFRUJ010000002.1:3946-4166 GCF_041474575.1 Vibrio sp. 10N.222.51.C5 | reverse complement strand
TCGAGGCACCATTATTTGGTACTTAACAAATAATGGTCTTTATAGACCTGATGTTGAGACAAGTAATTCCCCTTTAGTTCAGTTGGTAGAACGGCGGACTGTTAATCCGTATGTCGCAAGTTCAAGTCTTGCAAGGGGAGCCATTTTTAAAGGACTTCATTTTATATGAGGTTTTAATTGAAGAGTTTAACTCTTTAAGCAAAGAATTTAGTGTGCCGAC
>NZ_JBFRUJ010000002.1:0-3212 GCF_041474575.1 Vibrio sp. 10N.222.51.C5 | reverse complement strand
TCGAGGCACCATTATTTGGTGCTTAACAAATAATGGTCTTTATAGACCTGATGTTGACACAAATAATTCCCCTTTAGTTCAGTTGGTAGAACGGCGGACTGTTAATCCGTATGTCGCAAGTTCAAGTCTTGCAAGGGGAGCCACATTCAAGAAAGCCAAGTCGAAAGACTTGGCTTTTTTTCGTTTGAACAAAAACAAACTCTATTCAATATACACATCAGCTCCTCACTAACTCTTAATCAGTCTCGATAAATTGAGTTATCTCATTTTAGTACTCTTACTACAGCAGTTGATTCTAAGTTCTATAAAGCATATCCACTACAACAGAACCAACGCCTTATAAAGTTCATGACCCGCTAATATTCACATTAAAACAAATAGAACCAAGTCCTGTTACTTTTTTTTCTTCGAAAATTTAATCCCTATCATACTTTGATGTCTTTCTAATATCTGCCTTACACCACTTAGATTAAGATTCGATGAATTATACCTAATACTAATTATTGAATCGCTGCGCGGGGAAATATGAAACTAAAAACGCAAGCTTACTTATTATCGGGCATCATCTTGATCGCCCTGCTAGCACTGACGGCTACAGGCTTATGGACCTTAAGAGTTGCTAGCAACATGGACAACAAAGCTCGCGTAACAGAGCTGTTTAAGAGCGCATACAGCATTCTTACTGAAGTCGAAAAAATGGCGATTGATGGCACACTAGAAGAAGAGCAAGCCAAGCAACTAGCTACTCGCCTTCTACGCAACAACATCTATAAAGATAATGAATATGTTTACGTAGCCGATGAGAACATGACGTTTATCGCGACACCATTAGATCCTCAACTGCACGGAACCAGTTTTAACGACTTTAAAGATGGCGACGGCAATAGTGTTGGGCAGCTAATCCAAAGAGTACTTGGTAATCGTACTGGCGAGATCATTGAGTACACCTGGACACAAAAACTGCCAGATGGAACGATTGAAGAAAAACTGTCTATTGCAGAGAAAACGCCACATTGGGGTTGGGTTGTCGGCACTGGTATCGGGTTCAATGAAGTTAACGCTCGTTTTTGGTCTACTGCTCAATGGCAGCTATTCCTTTGTGTCGTGATTGCTGGTCTTATTCTGGCGAGCCTAATTGTATCCATTAAACGCATGCTAGCGCTTCTTGGCGGCGAACCTAAAGACGTACGAGAAGCAGTACAAGCCGTAGCACAAGGTCGAATTCAAACCTCTTTCGAAACTCAGGCAATTGACGGCAGTATCTATCACGCCGTACAACAAATGAGTAAGTCATTGGCTGAGCTAGTATCAAACCTTGACGCTTCAATGCTGGCATTAAGAGGCGAACTGCAGCGCGTAGAAGATCGCGCTGGGTCAATTGGTCAACTGACAGACACCCAACAGCAATCAACAGAGATGATCGCGACAGCAATGACCGAGATGGCCTCTTCAGCCAATAACGTAGCTGCTTCAGCTAGCGATACCGCGCGCAACACCGACGAGGCCGACAAACAGAGCCAGCATACCCAACAACTCATTCACAACACAGTAGATAACATTCAAGGCTTAGCAGGCCAACTAGGCACAGCAAGCGAAGCTGTCGCTAACCTAGATAACGATGTAAACAACATTGCAAAAGTATTGGATGTGATTGGTGATATAGCGGAGCAAACTAACCTATTGGCACTAAATGCAGCCATTGAAGCAGCTCGAGCTGGCGAACAAGGTCGTGGATTTGCTGTTGTAGCAGATGAGGTTCGTAACCTTGCAGGCAGAACACAATCGAGCACAAAAGAAATCCAATTAATGATTAATAACCTTCAAGAGGGATCTCGCAACGCAATTCAAACCATGGAAGTGTGTGCCGCGACCAGTGAAAGCACCGTAACAGAGTCTCAAAACGCCTCTGAAGCACTACAACAGATTGTTGTCGCATTAGAGTCCATTTCATCAATGAGTCATCAAATCGCAACAGCGGCCGCTGAGCAGACTCAGGTGAGCGATGATATATCGAAGCGTATCAATATGATCGAAGAGAGCGGTAACCAACTGAGCAATGTCGTAACAGAAAGTCATAACAGCACCCAAACTCTTGCCTCTCTTTCCAACGAATTAGAAGCTTGGGTTAATAGGTTTGAAGTAAAACACTAAACTCCCTAGAAAATTTTCAAATAAAAAAGCACGTTTTCATACGTGCTTTTTTTATTTCGGCGCCCATTCAGTGTAGTTAACCGTAGTTTTACTATCTTTTAGGGCATGCTAGACCTAGGTTTTTCACCCCAAATGAGCAAAAACAACCCACTAAGTATAGAAAAACATCAAACGATACTTTTTTTGCAATTTAATGTTGACCCAGAACGCGAAAACACGTTTAATACACCTCGTCGCCCGGATAGCTCAGTCGGTAGAGCAGAGGATTGAAAATCCTCGTGTCGGTGGTTCGATTCCGCCTCCGGGCACCACAATTTATTTGTTGGTGTCTTAGACAACAACAGTAAAGCACAAAGAAATATTATGTGCCGACTTAGCTCAGTAGGTAGAGCAACTGACTTGTAATCAGTAGGTCACCAGTTCGACTCCGGTAGTCGGCACCATTCTTTAAAGCTTTAAGAATAATTCCCCTTTAGTTCAGTTGGTAGAACGGCGGACTGTTAATCCGTATGTCGCAAGTTCAAGTCTTGCAAGGGGAGCCAAGTTAATCATCAAGCATAAGCTTTTTGATTCATGATGCCGACTTAGCTCAGTAGGTAGAGCAACTGACTTGTAATCAGTAGGTCACCAGTTCGATTCCGGTAGTCGGCACCATTCTCTTGATTAGAGACTAAACAATCAATTCCCCTTTAGTTCAGTTGGTAGAACGGCGGACTGTTAATCCGTATGTCGCAAGTTCAAGTCTTGCAAGGGGAGCCAATTAAAAGAAGCCGCATCATTGATGCGGCTTTTTTGCATCTAAAGATCCTAACTTATTAATACAACTACCCTCACCTTTCAAATACCATATTCAATTCAGAAACCAACCGTTTTTATATCCTTCCAAAGCTACAAATCTTCGCTACTTAATGCTCTTCAAAATCTCCCAACAACAAACGACACATTCACGTAAGAGTCAGTCACAGTACGTTGCTACTCATTTTATTGACTAGGAGATCGGTTGAAAAAATCAATACTAAGTTTGGAGGTAAGAAAGCTAAATAATACCAATCCGGAAAATT
>NZ_JBFRUJ010000001.1:4676-4809 GCF_041474575.1 Vibrio sp. 10N.222.51.C5 | reverse complement strand
ATAAACACAACAAACACATTCAAGTGTCTTGTATTCGATTCAAACTTGTTTGAATCACAATTGAGTCCGGCAAACAGTCATTGAGAATTAACCCTTCTTAATGACAACCAAAAACCTTGGTTAGTTGCCATAC
>NZ_JBFRUJ010000001.1:3588-3887 GCF_041474575.1 Vibrio sp. 10N.222.51.C5 | reverse complement strand
ACCCTTTCGGGTTGTATGGTTAAGTGACTAAGCGTACACGGTGGATGCCTTGGCAGTCAGAGGCGATGAAAGGCGTAATAACTTGCGATAAGCCCAGATTAGGTAGTAATAACCTTTTGAGTCTGGGATTCCTGAATGGGGAAACCCACTTACATAAGTAAGTATCCTGTTGTGAATACATAGCAACAGGAGGCAAACCGGGGGAACTGAAACATCTAAGTACCCCGAGGAAGAGAAATCAACCGAGATTCCGAAAGTAGCGGCGAGCGAAATTGGATTAGCCCTTAAGCTTTTAATGA
>NZ_JBFRUJ010000001.1:0-2805 GCF_041474575.1 Vibrio sp. 10N.222.51.C5 | reverse complement strand
ATCAGTGAAAACGAGTAGGGCGGGACACGTGATATCCTGTCTGAATATGGGGGGACCATCCTCCAAGGCTAAATACTACTGACTGACCGATAGTGAACCAGTACCGTGAGGGAAAGGCGAAAAGAACCCCTGTGAGGGGAGTGAAATAGAACCTGAAACCGTGTACGTACAAGCAGTAGGAGCACCTTCGTGGTGTGACTGCGTACCTTTTGTATAATGGGTCAGCGACTTAATTTTAGTAGCAAGGTTAACCGTTTAGGGGAGCCGTAGGGAAACCGAGTCTTAACTGGGCGTACAGTTGCTAGGATTAGACCCGAAACCAGGTGATCTAGCCATGGGCAGGTTGAAGGTTGAGTAACATCAACTGGAGGACCGAACCGACTAATGTTGAAAAATTAGCGGATGACTTGTGGCTAGGGGTGAAAGGCCAATCAAACCTGGAGATAGCTGGTTCTCCCCGAAAGCTATTTAGGTAGCGCCTCGGACGAATACTACTGGGGGTAGAGCACTGTTAAGGCTAGGGGGTCATCCCGACTTACCAACCCTTTGCAAACTCCGAATACCAGTAAGTACTATCCGGGAGACACACGGCGGGTGCTAACGTCCGTCGTGGAGAGGGAAACAACCCAGACCGCCAGCTAAGGTCCCAAAGTATAGCTAAGTGGGAAACGATGTGGGAAGGCTCAGACAGCCAGGATGTTGGCTTAGAAGCAGCCATCATTTAAAGAAAGCGTAATAGCTCACTGGTCGAGTCGGCCTGCGCGGAAGATGTAACGGGGCTAAGCTATACACCGAAGCTGCGGCTACGTACCTTAGGGTATGTGGGGTAGGGGAGCGTTCTGTAAGCCGTTGAAGGTGGTCTGTAAGGGCTGCTGGAGGTATCAGAAGTGCGAATGCTGACATGAGTAACGATAAAGGGAGTGAAAAACTCCCTCGCCGGAAGACCAAGGGTTCCTGTCCAACGTTAATCGGGGCAGGGTAAGTCGACTCCTAAGGCGAGGCCGAAAGGCGTAGTCGATGGGAAACGGGTTAATATTCCCGTACTTCTTACAATTGCGATGGGGGGACGGAGAAGGCTAGGTGGGCCTGGCGACGGTTGTCCAGGTTCAAGTACGTAGGCGGGTGGTTTAGGTAAATCCGGACCGCTACTAACGCTGAGATACGATGTCGAGCTACTACGGTAGTGAAGTCATTGATGCCATGCTTCCAGGAAAAGCCTCTAAGCTTCAGATTGTAAGGAATCGTACCCCAAACCGACACAGGTGGTCGGGTAGAGAATACCAAGGCGCTTGAGAGAACTCGGGTGAAGGAACTAGGCAAAATGGTACCGTAACTTCGGGAGAAGGTACGCTCTTATCAGTGAAGTCCCTTGCGGATGGAGCAGACGAGAGTCGCAGATACCAGGTGGCTGCAACTGTTTATTAAAAACACAGCACTGTGCAAAATCGTAAGATGACGTATACGGTGTGACGCCTGCCCGGTGCCGGAAGGTTAATTGATGGGGTTAGACTTCGGTCGAAGCTCTTGATCGAAGCCCCGGTAAACGGCGGCCGTAACTATAACGGTCCTAAGGTAGCGAAATTCCTTGTCGGGTAAGTTCCGACCTGCACGAATGGCGTAATGATGGCCACGCTGTCTCCACCCGAGACTCAGTGAAATTGAAATCGCTGTGAAGATGCAGTGTACCCGCGGCTAGACGGAAAGACCCCGTGAACCTTTACTACAGCTTGGCACTGAACATTGAACCTACATGTGTAGGATAGGTGGGAGACTATGAAACCGCGTCGCTAGATGTGGTGGAGTCGTCCTTGAAATACCACCCTTGTAGTTTTGATGTTCTAACGTTGGTCCCTGAATCGGGATTACGGACAGTGCCTGGTGGGTAGTTTGACTGGGGCGGTCTCCTCCCAAAGAGTAACGGAGGAGCACGAAGGTGGGCTAAACACGGTTGGACATCGTGTGGTTAGTGCAATGGCATAAGCCCGCTTGACTGCGAGAATGACAATTCGAGCAGGTGCGAAAGCAGGTCATAGTGATCCGGTGGTTCTGAATGGAAGGGCCATCGCTCAACGGATAAAAGGTACTCCGGGGATAACAGGCTGATACCGCCCAAGAGTTCATATCGACGGCGGTGTTTGGCACCTCGATGTCGGCTCATCACATCCTGGGGCTGAAGTCGGTCCCAAGGGTATGGCTGTTCGCCATTTAAAGTGGTACGCGAGCTGGGTTTAGAACGTCGTGAGACAGTTCGGTCCCTATCTGCCGTGGGCGTTGGAAAATTGAAAGGGGCTGCTCCTAGTACGAGAGGACCGGAGTGGACGAACCTCTGGTGTTCGGGTTGTCATGCCAATGGCATTGCCCGGTAGCTAAGTTCGGAATCGATAACCGCTGAAAGCATCTAAGCGGGAAGCGAGCCTTGAGATGAGTTTTCCCTGGCACTATAAGTGTCCTAAAGGGTTGTCGTAGACTACGACGTTGATAGGCAGGGTGTGTAAGTGCTGCGAGGCATTGAGCTAACCTGTACTAATTGCCCGTGAGGCTTAACCATACAACACCCAAGGGGTTTTGTGGACTCAAAGAAAGACCAGACCTTGAATGAGTTTGAAGAGATAGACTTTTAAATCAGTTTTCCAGATTATTTTGCCTTCAGTTTTTAAAAAAGCTGAAAGTAAAAGCAAAATTTGCTTGGCGACCATAGCATTGTGGACCCACCTGATTCCATGCCGAACTCAGAAGTGAAACACAATAGCGCCGATGGTAGTGTGGGGCTTCCCCATGTGAGAGTAGGACATCGCCAGGCTTTAA